>NZ_DJDV01000015.1:21095-105021 GCF_002431195.1 Sphingobium sp. UBA5915
ATCACGTTGGTCGGGATGTAGGCCGACACGTCGCCCGCCTGCGTTTCGATGATCGGCAGCGCGGTCAGCGATCCATTGCCATTGGCGTCGTTCATCTTGGCCGCGCGCTCCAGCAGGCGGCTGTGCAGGTAGAACACGTCGCCGGGATAGGCTTCGCGGCCCGGAGGACGACGCAGCAGCAGCGACATCTGGCGATAGGCGACGGCCTGCTTGGACAGATCGTCATAGACGATGACGGCGTGCATGCCATTGTCGCGGAAGAATTCGCCCATGGTGACGCCGGTGTAGGGCGCAAGATACTGGAGCGGCGCGGGTTCCGATGCGGTCGCGGCGACGACGATCGAATAGTCCATCGCGCCATTTTCTTCGAGCTGCTTGACGATCTGCGCGACGGTCGAGCGCTTCTGGCCGATGGCGACATAGATGCAGTAGAGCTTCTTGCTCTCATCGTCGCCCGCGTTGATGCCCTTCTGGTTGATGAAGGTGTCGATCGCGACGGCGGTCTTGCCGGTCTGACGGTCGCCGATGATCAGCTCGCGCTGGCCACGGCCGACGGGGACGAGGGCGTCGATCGCCTTGAGGCCGGTCTGCACGGGTTCATGCACCGACTTGCGGGGGATGATGCCCGGCGCCTTGACTTCCACGCGCTTGCGCTCGGTGTATTGGATCGGGCCCTTGCCGTCGATCGGATTGCCGAGGCCATCGACCACGCGGCCGAGCAGGCCCTTGCCCACGGGCACGTCGACGATGGTGCCGGTGCGCTTGACGACGTCACCTTCCTTGATCTCGGAGTCCGAACCGAAGATCACGACGCCGACATTGTCGGCTTCCAGGTTCAGCGCCATGCCCTGCACGCCATTGGCGAACTCGACCATTTCGCCCGCTTGGACATTGTCGAGGCCATGGACGCGGGCGATGCCGTCGCCGACCTTGAGCACGGAACCGACTTCGCTCACCTGCGCTTCGGTGCCGAAATTGGCGATCTGGTCCTTGATGACCTTCGAAATTTCTGCGGCGTTGATATCCATGTTCAGCCTTTCAGCCTTTCATCGCGTGGGCGAGCGTGTTCAAACGGGTACGAATGGAGGAATCGATCATCTGGCTGCCGATCTTGACGACCAGGCCGCCCAGGATCGCGGGATCGACCTTGGTGCTGACCGCCACGTCCCGGCCGACGCGCGCGCGCAGGTTCCGGGCGAGCGCGGCGACCTGATCGGCGTCGAGCGGATGGGCGCTGGTAACTTCGGCGCGGGCCTCGCCCTTGTGATTCGACAGCAATGTTTCATAGGCGCGGATGACCGCGGGCAGCTGGGCCAGGCGACGGTTCTGCGCCAGCACGCCCAGGAATTTCGTGGTCAGCGCGTCGATGCCCATGGTGGATGCGACGGCGGCGATCGTCTTGCCCGATGCGTCGCGGCTCAACACCGGATTGTTGATCAGCGCCTTGAGGTCCGCCGATTCGGCCAGCGCCGCCTTCAGCGCGGCCAGACTGCCGGCCACGGTGTCGAGCGACTGTGCGTCGCGCGCCAGATCAAACAGCGCCACCGCATAGCGGCCGCTGAGGCTGGCCTGTATCCCGCCGCTAGTCTCCACGCGCTTTCCGTCCTCCACTTGATTTGCAGGTCGTGCAAAAAAGAGGGGCGCGGTGTGATGCCGTCCCGAACCCCTGTCGCGGGCCGGTTAGCAGTGCCCATATGACTATGCAAGTCATGTGACACGATTCCGGCCTAAGGTCGGACGGGGGACTATTTGCCTGAGTTTTTATCGCTCAGCGATCAGCTCGTCCGGCTTCGTCGGCTGGCGCGAGCCGTCCCTTCTGGCAATGATAGACGATGCGTTCATTGGGCTGGGCCGGCAAAAGCGCGGCGGCGTCCGACCGCAGCGTGGCAATCTTGCGCAACAGGTCGGCGTCGCTGCCGCATCCCTTGATCGGCTTGTCCTTCACCAGCGCGCGGAGCTTTTCCATCGTATCAAGGTCAGGCAGCCAGCGTTCCACCCGCAAGGTGCCGGTGGCAGGGTCAAATCGGCTGGAGGAGACATAATTGCCCTCGGCAGGCACGACGGTGCGCTGCCACGCCGTGCCGTCGGCGCCATATTGCGTCTCGCCATTCACGCAGCCGCCTTCGGCCCAGTTGAAGGCGATGTCATTGGGCTGCGACACGGTCAGGCGGCTGCGGGGCAGGTCGACCTTGCAGATATTGTCGCCGGCCCAGGCGAAGGCGCTGTTGGCGGTCACGCCCTTGTCTTGCGGCAGTTTCACCCGCTCGTCGATGCCATCGAAACTGGGCTTGAAGACGAAGAGGCCCAGCGCGCCGAGCAACGCCACGCCGCCGCCCGCCAGCAGCCAGGTCGCCTGCCGTTCCTTGCCTTGCGTGTAGAAGAGGCCGCCCGCGCCCAGCCCCAGCACCGCGATCGCCAGCAGCACCGCCGCGCCCGCCATCGCATTTTCGCGCGCGGTGATGATGTCGCGCTCCGCATCGTCGCGCGCCTTGGCGAGTGCCGCGTCGCGCGCCTGGTTGACGGCGCGGTCCTTCTGTTCGCTCGCTTGCGCCTCGCGCTGCGTCAGCGACGCTTCAGCGGCATCGGCCTCCGCCATTGACCGGCACGGGACGACGGTATGCAGCGATGCCACGCCCGCCTGCCGGAGGAAGGAGGCGATTTCACGCCAGGATACGGCAAAGCCGAATTCCGCGTCATTGCCATCGGAAATCGACCCGAAGCTGTTGACCCCCAGCACCCGGCCGCAATCATCGACCAGCGGCCCGCCGCTGTTGCCCGCCGCAAGCGGCGCGGTGTGCAGGATCGTGTCGAAACTCTGGCTCGCCCGCCCCGACGAGATATTGCCGCTGGTCTTCACCGTCGCCAGCGGTTCGACCATCTGCTTGAGGCCAAGCCCCTGCGCGCGGTCGACCGTGCCGGGATAGCCGATCGCGGTGACATGCTGACCATCGGCCACCGCACCCGCGTAAAAGGTGCTGACCGGCAGGCTCCCTTCCTCCAGCTGGATAAGCGCCAGGTCGTTGCCGGGCGAATAGGCGATGATTCGCCCGCCATAGGTCTTGCTGCCTTCGGACGGGATGACCCCGATCACCAGATTGCGTTCTTCCCGCGCCAGTTCGACGACATGGGCGTTGGTCAGCACTTTGTCCGGCGCGACCGCAAAGCCGCTGCCATGGCCCACGAAATAGGCGTCGGCCCCGTCCGTCGCGACCAGCGCCACGCGCACCACGCCGCGCGCGGCGGCGGCAATGTCCTGCTGTTCGGCATGGAGCGGCATCGGCGCCAGCAGCGCGAGGATAAGGCCAAGAAGGGGGGCGAAGCGGCGGAGTAGGGCGACCATCGTGGCGCATTCATATGCAATGCCGGGCGCGGTGCAATCGGGAAAAGGCGAAATGCTTTGACGGCAAGGCGTGGGAAGCAGGGCGCGCGGGGGAGATTTATGTCCTATATCCATGACACCCATGACTCGCCCTGCCCACGCCACCATGCCCGATCCCGATGCCTGCTGGGCCGCTTTCCTGCGCCGCGACCGGGCGATGGACGGGCGGTTCGTGGGCTGCGTGTCCACCACCGGCATCTATTGCAAGCCCAGTTGCGCCGCGCGCCATCCACGGCGGGAAAATATGTCCTTTCTGCCCCATCCCGCAGCCGCGCGCGCGGCGGGTTTTCGCGCCTGCCTGCGTTGCCGCCCGGACGAGGTCGGGCGCGACCGGTTGGCGGTGGAGGCGGCCATCACGATGATCGAAGGGGCGGAGGACCCGCCCCGGCTGGACGCGATCGCCGCCCATGTCGGCTATGCGCCGCATCATTTCCATCGCCTGTTCAAGCGCGAAACCGGCATGACGCCCGCCGGCTGGGCGCGCGCGCTGCGAACCGAGCGGCTGAAAGCGGCGCTTGGGGTGGAATCGCGAATCACCGATGCCATTTACGAAGCGGGCTATGCCGCGCCCAGCCGCGCCTATGCCGATGCGCAGCGTCATCTGGGCATGACGCCGTCGGCCTGGAAGGATGGCGGGCGCGGCGTCACCATCCGCTGGGGCACCGTCGACACCAGCCTGGGACCAGTGCTGGTCGCCGCCACGGACAAGGGCCTGTGCCGCATCAGCTTTGGCGAGGGCGAGGCGGACTTGCGCGCGCGCTTCCCCCATGCGCGGCTGTGCCCGGCCGACGCGGCGCTCGACGCCATGGCCAGCCACGTCGCCGCTTTGGTCGAGGACCCGCGCGCCGATGTGGCATTGCCGACCGATGTACAGGGCACCGCCTTTCAGCAAGCCGTCTGGGCGGCGCTGCGCGCGATCCCGCCGGGCGAAACGCGCAGCTATGGTGAAATCGCCGCCGCCATCGGTCGCCCCGGCGCGGTCCGCGCGGCGGGCAGCGCCTGCGGCGACAACCGGCTGGCTGTTCTCATCCCTTGCCACCGGGTGCTGCGCAGCGACGGCGCATTGGGCGGCTATGCCTGGGGGCTGGAGCGCAAGCAGGCGCTGCTCGCTCGGGAAAAGGGCAAGTAGCGGAAAGATTTAGGCTTTCGTCCGCTTCCCTTTTGCGCCACCGTGATGCGGGGACTTGAGGGGGGTGGCATGGTGCGTTTGTGGGGACGGCTGCTGGTGGCATTGGGCCTGTTGCTGGCTGGCGCGGGCAGCGCGCAGGCGGCTTGGTGGCAGGCAAAGACCGACCATTTCACCGTCTATAGCGAAGGCAGCGACGACAAGCTGCGCGACTTTGCGGAGCGGCTGGAAAAATTCGACTATCTGCTGCGCAAGATGACGGGCAAGACCGCGGCGGAAAAGGGCAGCCCGGTGAAGGTCTATCTTCTGTCCAGCGAAGCAAAGGTCAAGGACCTTGCCCGCAATCCCAATATCGCTGGCTTTTACACGACGTCCGATCGCAGCGCCTATGCCTTCCTGTCCCGCTCATCGAAGGGCGGCACGTTCGGGTTCGACGCAGAACAAATATTATTCCACGAATATACCCATCATTTCATGCTACACTATTTTCCCGCTGCGTATCCGGCCTGGTATGTGGAAGGGTTCGCGGAATATTTTTCGGTCGTCGATTTTCCCAAGGACGGGTCCATCCGCTTCGCGCAGGTGCCGATGGCGCGCGTCCCCGGACTGGTGCTGGGCCAGCCTTATCCGCTCAAGCAGCTTTTCGCGCAGACCACCGATGGGCTCAATCGCGCGGATGGCGACCGCTATTATGGCACCGCCTGGCTGCTGACCCATTATTATTTCAATGCCAAGACCGGACGCAGCGCTGAATTGTCGGCCTATCTGAACGATCTTGCGCGCGGGGAGGCGGGCGAACCGGACAGCTATTTCGCAGGCGGGCTGGAGGGACTGGAAAAGGATCTCAAGGCCTATATGCGGCATCGGACCAATATGCTGGTGCTGAGGCCCGGCGAGATGCAATTGGGCGCCATCACCGTCAGCCCCGTCGATGCGGCTGACGGCGCACTGATCGAGGATGAATTGCGTCTGATCCATCGGCCGCGGACCGAGGACCTGCCGGGCATCGTGGCGTCGATCCGCGCGACGGCGGCGAAATTCCCGCAAAGCCCCCATGCGCTGGCATTGCTGGTCGAGGCGGAATGGAAGGCGGATATGCACGATGCCGCCCTGGTCGATGCCGACCGCGCCATCGCCATCGACCCGCAATCCTCCCGGGCCTATGCGGTGCGGGCGGAAGCCATGCTGGAACGCGCCCATGACAGTGACAGGGCGGACGACTGGAAGGCGGCGCTCACCGCCATCGTGCGCGCCAACCGCGCGGATACCGAAGATCCGGTGCCGCTGGCGCTATTCTACCAATATCATGCGACGCGCGGCGGCAAGATGCCCGAACTTGGTTATGACGGCCTGTACAAGGCCTATACCCTCCTGCCGCAAAATCCCAATTATCGGTTCAGGCTGGCGCATGCGCTGGCGATCCGGGGGGAATATGCGGCCGCCTCCATCCTGCTCGATCCCATCGCCTATTCGCCGCACGGGTCCGGCATGCGGGACGCGGCGCTGCGGCTCAAGGCGCAGTATGATGCGCAGGTGGCGGAAAAGGGGGCGCAAAATCCTGCACCCGCGCCATGACGGCGGCGCGCTGCGCATCGCTCATGCTGCGCCAGTGCACAATCTCCTCGATGGTTCGCCCGCAGCCCGTGCATGTCGCCCGATCCCGGTCGAGTGCGCACAGGTTGCGGCAGGGGCTGGCAATGGGCGTCGCCATCACATGAAACTATAGGGGTCGACGTCCACCGCGACCCGTGTGCCCGATTTCCACGCCAGATTGCCCAGCCATTCGCGGATCGCGGCCTGAATATCGACCTGCCGGCTGGCGTGGATCAGCAGGCGATGGCGATGCCGGCCGCGCAGCACGGCCAATGGGGCGGGGGCCGGACCATAGACGCGCATCCCCTCGATCACCGGCGCGGACTTGCCGATCAGTCGTGCGGTCTGCGCCGCTTCGTCGGCATCCTCGCTCGACACGATGATCGCGGCGAAGCGGCCGAAGGGCGGGGCGTTGGCGCGCCGTCTGTTTTCCGTTTCCACGGCGTAGAAACGCTCCGGGTCCGCATCGATCAGCGACTGGATGACCTCGCTTTCGGGCATGCGCGTCTGGATGAAGACATGGCCCGGCTTTTCCCCGCGTCCCGCGCGCCCGGCGACCTGCATCACTTGCTGGAAGGTGCGTTCGGCCGCGCGCAGGTCGCCGCCCTCCAGCCCCAGATCGGCGTCGATCACGCCCACCAGCGTCAGATTGGGGAAATGATAGCCCTTCGTCACCAATTGCGTGCCGATGATGATGTCGACATCGCCCCCTTCCACCGACTTCACGAACTCGGCGGCGCGCGCGGGCGACCAAAGCGTGTCGGATGTGGCGATGGCGGTGCGCGCCTGCGGCCAGAGCGCCTTCACCTCATCGGCGATACGCTCGACGCCGGGACCGCACGCGACCAGGCTGTCCTCCTCCTTGCACTCCGGGCAGCGGCGTGGCGCGGGGATGACATGGCCGCAATGATGGCAGGCCAGCCGATGCGTCAGCCGATGCTCGACCATCCAGGCAGTGCAATTGGGGCATTGGAAGCGATAGCCGCAATGGCGACACAGGGTCAGCGGCGCATAGCCGCGCCGGTTGAGGAACAGCAGGCTCTGTTCGCCCCGCGCCATCGTCTCGTCGATCGCCTGGACCAGCGGCGGCGCGATCCAGCGGCCCCGCTCGGGCGGGTCGGTCAGTAGGTTGATGCCGTGAATGTCCGGCATTTCCGCGCCGCCAAAGCGGGACGGCAGCTTGATTTCGGCGTAGCGCCCTAATTCCACCTGATGCCGCGTCTCGATGGCGGGCGTGGCCGACGCCAGCACGACCGGGAATTTTTCAATGAGGCCGCGCATCACCGCCACGTCGCGGGCGTGATAATGGACGCCGTCTTCCTGCTTGAAGCTCGCCTCATGCGCTTCATCGACGATGATGAGGCCCAGCTTCGGATAGGGCAGGAACAGCGCCGACCGCGCGCCCACCACCACCTGCGCCTGGCCACTGGCGATGGCGCGCCAGGCCCGCCGCCGCTCACTCTGCCGCAGGCCGCTATGCCAGTTAACCGGAACGCATCCGAAACGTTTTTCGAACCGCTCCAGGAACGGCTCGGTCAGCGCGATTTCGGGCAGCAGGACCAGCACTTGGCGGTCCGCCCGGATCGCCGCCGCGATCGCCTCGAAATAGACTTCGGTCTTGCCCGATCCGGTAACGCCGTCGAGCAGGAAAGGCGCGAAGTCCGCTGCCCGCACCGCATCCGCCATCTGCCCGGCGGCGGCGCGCTGCGCCTCCGACAGGGCGGGCGGGGCATGATCGGGATCGGGCATGGGGAAGGGCGTATCGACGCTCACCTCTACCGGCTCGAATATGTCCTGCTTGATAAGGCCGCGGATCACCGCGTCGCTCACCCCGCCGATCATCGCCAGCTCGCGGATCAGCCCCTGCCGCTCGCCGATCCGTTCCAGCGCCTGCGCGCGCTGTTCGGTCATCCGTTCGGGCATCGCGCCGGTGGCGCGATATTCGATGACCGTGCGCGCCCCCTCCAACGCCGACATGGACGACAGCGCCATCCGCAACACCGCGGCCGGAGGGCTGAGATAATAGTCCGCCGTCCATTCAATGAGCCGGCGCAGCGGTTCGGGCAAAGGCGGCGCGTCCACCACCTCTAGCAGGTTGCGCAGGCGATTGTCGCCCACGCTCTCGACATCGGGAAAGCGATCCTCCTCCCACACCACGCCGACGATCTGGCGCGGCCCCAATGGCGCGACGACGATGCTGCCATGCTCGACCCGCATGCCGTGCGGCACCCGATAGTCGAGTGGGCCAAGAGCGGCATTAAGGAGCAGGACGCGCGCGCGGGAGGACATGGTGCGTCCTTAGCCCCTGGCGCGTCCCGCGCAAACAGCCCCGCCGCTAAATCCGCCAGTTGAGCGACAGCCAGGGTACATGGTTGAATGTGTCGGCTTTATTGTCGCGAAAGGTCTGCTGGCGCATGTAGAGCAGCTGGATATCGACGGATTTGCTCAAGGATCGACGAATGCCGCCTTGCAGGCGCATCACGGCAAGGCCCGTCCTGTCGCCGGGCTTTGCCCGGTTCAAATGAAAGAAGAATTCGCTCGCCCCGACCAGCGCCCATTTCTTGTCGGCATCCAGTGGCACCGTCGCCTGGATCCGTTCGCGCAGACGCCAGCTGGCTTCGTCGGCATTGTCGAAAAAGCGTTGCTCCAGCCGGGTGCGGCTTTGCAATATGCCATGGCTGACGGTCAGTTGCTGGTGAAAGCGCAGCTCCTGATCGACTTCGCTTTTGAGATAGGCGAAACCGCCGCCCACCTGCACCCCGCCGGCTATCCTGTGATCCCAGGTGATGCGGCTGAGCGATTGTTCCCCGCCGCTGGTTGCATCGGACCGCGCGCGCTGGCTGAAGTCCAGTGTGACGCTGTCATTGCCGTCCGCCTTCAAGGTCAGTGCCTCCGACACCCAAAGCTGCGTGTCGTCTGCGGCGCGGGCGGGAGAAGTGATCAGGGGCAGCACCATCGCGGACAGCAATATCGGGAAACGCATCGGTGATCCTTTGGAAAGGTATCGCGCCGTTACCCGTCCTGCGGCGTCCGGGCAACCGATGGCGAATCCCGGCCCCAAAGGCTAAAGGGAGCCGAATCGCCAATTGCCCCGGAGCATCCCCATGAAATTCTTCGTCGACACCGCCGACACCGCCGACATCCGCGAACTGGCCGCCACTGGCCTTTTGGACGGCGTCACCACCAACCCGACCCTGATCCACAAGTCGGGCCGTAAGTTCATGGAAGTCGTGGAGGAAATCTGCGGCATCGTCGATGGCCCCGTGTCCGCCGAAGTCGTCGCGCTCGACCATGAAACGATGATGAAGGAAGCAGAGATCCTGCGGAAGATCGCGGACAATGTCTGCATCAAGGTGCCGCTCACCATCGATGGGCTCAAGACCTGCAAGGCGCTGACGGACGAAGGCACGCTCGTCAATGTGACGCTCTGCTTCTCGGCCAACCAGGCGCTGCTCGCGGCGAAGGCCGGCGCCAGCTTCATTTCGCCCTTCGTGGGTCGCCATGACGACAATGGCTTCGACGGCCTGAAGCTGATCGAGGATATTCGCCTGATCTACGACAATTATCAGTTCGACACGGAAATCCTGGCAGCTTCGCTGCGCCATCCGATCCATGTGCTCGAATGCGCGAAGATCGGCGCCGACGTCATTACCGCCCCGCCGGCCGTCATCAAGATGCTGTCCAAGCATGTGCTGACCGACAAGGGGCTGGAAGGCTTCGCCGCCGACTGGGCCAAGACCGGCCAGACCATCCTCTAAAGCGGCATCGGATGGGCCGCGACCGGAACCGCTGCCCGGTCCGGCTCATTGTGTCTTCGTAACAAGGAGGCACGCTGCATGTTCGTCGCTGTCTATTGGTGGCGGGTCCATCCGGGCAAGGAGGATCAGTTTCGCGCCGCCTGGCGGCGCGGCACCGACCTCATCCGCGAAAGATATGGCAGCCTGGGGTCGCGCTTGCATCGCGATGCGGATGGACGCTTCGTCGGCTATGCCGAATGGCCCGACGAAGCGACTTGGCGCGCGGCCTTCGACCAGAAAATGGTCTATGACGATCCCGCCACCCGCGCCGCCTTTTCCGACGCCATTGCCGAAGTGCCGGCCGATGCCGACCCCATTTTCACTATGACCGTAACCGACGACCTGCTCGTCCGTTCGGTCGCCAGCGCCGAGGACTGAGTCATGCGCGATCCCGACAAGCCCGACCTCGGCTTCCTTTGGTTCTCCCTGTTGCTGACCGCCATCGGCCTGCTGCTGATGCTTTTCTATGGATGATCGGCGGAACATCCGCCCGCGCGGCTGATTTTCGCCTTCACATAGATTAGGGGGAAGCGGATGAAGACACAGATGAATCCGCGTGTATTCTGGGGGGCGTCGATCATCGTCGCCCTGATGCTGTCCAGCACGCTGATCGCGCCCGGCGCGTCGGACCAGATATTCAGCGCCGCGCAAAGCTGGGCCATCGACACATTCGGCTGGCTCTACGTGGCTTCGGTCGCCGCTTTTGTGGTGGTGGTCCTCGTCCTGGGATTTGGACCAGCTGGCCGCCTGCGCCTTGGCCCCGACGATTCCGAACCCGATTTCCCCTATATGTCCTGGCTTGCCATGCTGTTCGCAGCCGGCATGGGCATTGGCCTTATGTATTTTGGCGTGGCCGAGCCGGTCCAGCATTATATCTCCCCGCCTGAAGCGGAGCCCGGCACCATATTGGCCGCCCGCGAAGCAATGGCCATCACCTTCCACCATTATGGCATTCATGCCTGGGCCATCTACGCACTGGTGGGGCTCAGCCTTGCCTATTTCTCCTATCGCCGCGGGTTGCCGCTGACGATGCGGTCGGGGCTGCATCCGATCCTGGGCAAGCGCATCCATGGCCCGATGGGCGATGCGATCGACATATTCGCCGTGTGTGGCACCGTCTTTGGCGTGTCGACTTCGCTAGGTTTTGGCGTGTCGCAGATGACCGCCGGCCTTGCCTATAATTATGGTCTGGCCGACACGATATCCTTGCAGGTGGGCGTCATCGTCGTCGTCATGGGCGCGGCCACCCTGTCGGTGTTGAGCGGGGCCGATCGCGGCGTGCGCCGCCTGTCGGAACTCAACCTGACGCTGGCCGTCCTGCTGATGCTGTTCGTCATGCTGTGGGGGCCGACCCTGTTCCTGCTCAATGCCCTGGTGCAGAATTTCGGCCTTTATCTCGATCATTTCGTCCAGCGTACCTTCACCCTCTACGCCTATGAACCGCGCGCCTGGATGGCCGACTGGACCCTGTTCTACTGGGCGTGGTGGATCGCCTGGTCGCCCTTCGTCGGCATGTTCATCGCCCGCATTTCGCGCGGGCGCACGATCCGGGAATTCGTCGTTGGTGTGCTGTTCGTGCCAGCGGGCTTCACCTTCCTGTGGATGACGGTGTTCGGCAACACCGCGATCGCGCTCGATCTTGGCGCGGCGCATGGGGCGATCGCCAAGGCGGTCGACGCCAATCTGTCGACGGCGCTGTTTAAGTTCCTGGCCTATTTGCCCGGTGCCGGCTTCACCTCCGCGCTTGCCATCACGCTGGTCGCGGTCTTCTTCATCACGTCCGCCGACTCAGGCGCGCTCGTCATCGACACGCTGGCATCGGGCGGGGCGGACGAAACGCCGCGCTGGCAGCGCGTCTACTGGTGCCTGCTGCTGGGCGTGACAGCGACATTGCTGTTGCTGGCGGGCGGCCTCGGCGCCTTGCAGACCGCGACCCTGCTCGCCGCGCTCCCCTTCTGCATCATCATGCTGTTGCTGGCCGTGGGCCTGGTGCGCCAGACGACGGCCGATCTGGAAGGCGTCGCCATCAGCGAAGATGCGCCCGCCGTCACCGAACGGCTCAAGCGCCTGTTCGTGCCGGCAAGCCGAAGCGATATCGCGCGCCAGATTGCCGCCAATGGCGTGCCCGCGCTGGAAACGGTGCGCGACGCAATGCTGGAAGAGGGCTGGGCGGAAAGCGATGTGCAAAGGCGAGACGATGGCGCGGCGGTGCTGACCATCCGCTTCGCGCCTGAGCGCGTCTTTCGCTATCATCTGACCCCTCGGTCCCGTCCGCTCGCCGCCTATACCGCGCTGGAGGCGTCGGAAAGCCGCCGCAGCCACGGCTGGATCATGTCCGGCGGATCGGAAGGACAACAGCGCAAACGCGATCTGACCGGCCTGTCGACCGAGCAGATCACGCACGACATATTGCTGCATCTGGAGGGCTGGCGTCCCGCCACGCCCTGAACGCAAGCCGATCGTTAGGGTGGCGACCCCGGCAGGATTCGAACCTGCGACCATCCGCTTAGAAGGCGGATGCTCTATCCAACTGAGCTACGGGGCCGTGGCTTGCGCGATAGCCGCAGGGAAGGCCGCTTGCAATCGCCTGTCCGCCCGATAAGCAGGAAGTCATGGATGACGGGGCGGTGCAAAGGATCGGGGCGGGGGCGCTCGGCGCACGGCCGCTGCGCTATTATGATTTTTTCATGGCGGCCTTTGTCGCCATCCTGCTGCTGTCGAACCTGATCGGCGCGGCAAAGCTGTCGACGCTGGGCGGCGTGACATTTGGCGCGGGTATCCTCTTCTTTCCGCTGGGCTATGTGCTGGGCGACGTGCTGACCGAAGTCTATGGCTATGCCCGTGCGCGCCGGTGCGTGTGGGCCGGCTTTGCCGCGATGCTGTTCATGGCGCTGATGAGCTGGGTCGTCGTCGCCTTGCCGCCCGCCGCCGGCTGGCCCGACCAGGCGGCCTATGAGGCGGTGTTCGGCAGCACCTGGCGCATTGTCTTTGCCTCGCTCATCGCCTTCTGGGCGGGGGAACTGGCCAACAGCTTCGTGCTGGCGCGGATGAAGCTGCTCACCCAAGGGCGGCATTTGTGGATGCGCACCATTGGATCGACCATCGTGGGGCAGGGGGTGGACAGCCTGCTTTTCTACCCACTTGCTTTCTACGGCGACTGGACCAACGCACAGGTGGCGACCGTCATGGTGACGAACTGGGCGATGAAGGTCGGGTGGGAGGCGATATTGACGCCCGTCACCTATGCGGTGGTAGGCTTCGTCAAACGGCGGGAAGGGCTGGACATCTACGACGAGGGCACGAATTTCACGCCCTTCCGCGCCAGCATCTCTCAGGGATAGGTCGCGCGCACGAAATAGAGGCCATCGGGCGGCGCATTGAGGCCCAGCGCCGCGCGGTCCCTTGCCGCCAGTGCGTCGCGCAGATCGTTTGCGGTCCAGCGCCCCATGCCCACCATGGCGAGGCAACCCACCATCGACCGCACCTGATGATGCAGGAAGGAGCGCGCGGCGGCATGGATGGCGATGCGGTCGTCCTGCCGTTCCACATCCAGCCGGTCGAGCGTTTTTAACGGGCTGTGCGCCTGGCAATGGGCGGACCGGAATGTCGTGAAATCATGGCACCCCACCAGATGCTGCGCCGCCGCCTGCATCGCATCGGTATCGAGCGGCTGGACGACGCGCCACACCAGCCCCGCATCGAAGGTCAGCGGCGCGCGGCGATTGGCGATGCGATAGACATAGGACCGCCCGGTGCAGGAAAAGCGGGCGTGCCAGTCGTCCGCCACCGTTTCGCACGCCAGGATGGCGACCGGGGCGGGCCGCATTCGCGCATTGATTGCCTCCATCAGGCGAAAGGGGGCGATGTCTTTGGCGATATCGGCATGGGCGCGCATGGCGAGGCCATGCACCCCGGCATCCGTTCGCCCGGCAGCATGGATTACCGCCGCCTCGCCTGTAACGGCCGCGATCGCATCCTCGATCGTTTGCTGGACGCTGGGGCCATGCGCCTGCCGTTGCCAGCCCATGAAGGGCCGGCCGTCAAATTCGACGGTGAAGGCGAAGCGGGGCATGATGCTAGCCGCGTTCGTTTCGAGCGGAGTCGAGAAACGGCATGGGATGCGTTTTCCGCGTCTCGACGAGGAGGAGGCGAACGGGGCGGTTCTTACCCATCCACCCGGCTCCCCGCCGGCATGTCATAGCCGCGCAGCAATTCGCCCGGGCTCATCGCGCCCTTGCCCGCGCGCTGGATCAGCGTGGGGCGGATCGCGTCATGGCCGCACCCGATCAGCAAACTGTCATCCAGCAATTGCCCGGCCGCGCCGGCATGATGTTCGACATGCGCGGCGAGGATGCGAAACCGCTCCCCCTGATAGGCGAAGAAAGCGCCGGGAAACGGGTTGAAGGCGCGCACCTGCCGCTCGATCGCATGCGCGTCCTGGGTGAAGTCGATGTGCGATTCCGCCTTGTCGATCTTGGCGGCATAGGTGACGCCCTCGTCCGGTTGGGGCACGGGCGGATGCAGCGACAGGTCGTCCAGCACCTCCACCATCAGGTCCGCTCCGGCCTGCGCCAGCTCCTGCGTCAGCGCGCCCGCCGTCTTGTCTTCGATCGGGGTGACATGCTTGGCGCGCATCGGGCCGGTGTCCAGCCCCGCCTCCATGTCCATGATGGTGACGCCGGTGACATTGTCGCCCGCCAGGATCGCGCGCTGGATCGGCGCCGCCCCGCGCCAGCGCGGCAATAGCGAGGCGTGGATGTTCATGCAGCCTTGGCGCGGCGCGGCCAATATGGCCGGCGGCAGGATCAGCCCATAGGCCGCCACCACGGCGACATCGGCATCCAGCGCCGCGAAAGCCGCCTGCGTTTCGGCATCCTTGAGCGACAATGGGGTGCGCACCTCCAGGCCCAGCGCCTCGGCGCGCTGATGGACGGGCGAGGCGCGCAGCCCCTTGCCCCGGCCAGCCGGGCGGGGCGGCTGGCTGTAGACGGCGGCGATCTCATGACCGGCCGCTACCAGCGCGTCGAGCGCCGGGACGGCGAAATCAGGGGTGCCCATATAGATGATACGCATGATCGGCTCCTCAAACCCCTTGTCGTTGGGACATGCAACCCCTTATCTCACCTTATGGCTTCACCAGAAATCGAGACGTTGACGCAGGCCCTGTCCCGCTTGCCCGGCCTTGGCCCCCGTTCGGCCCGGCGCGCGGTCCTGCACCTGCTCAAGCGCCGCGAAGGCGCGATGGAGCCGCTGCTGCGTGCGCTGGAGGCGGTGAATGAGCGGCTGGTGACCTGTCATCTATGCGGCAACGTCGATACCGTGGATCCGTGCGGCATTTGTGCCGATCCGCGTCGTGATCCGCGCGCGCTGTGCGTGGTGGAGGATGTGTCTGATCTGTGGGCGCTCGACAAGTCACGCCTGTTCCCCGGCCGCTTCCATGTGCTGGGCGGCCGGCTGTCCGCGCTGGACGGCGTCCGGCCGGAGGATTTGACGATCGATGCGCTGGTCGGCCGGGTTGAAGCGGGCGGCATCGATGAAGTCGTGCTGGCGATGAACGCCACGCTGGAGGGGCAGACCACCGCCCATTATCTGGCGGAACGGCTGGAGCGTTTTCCGATCCGGCTGACGCAACTGGCGCATGGCGTGCCGGTGGGCGGGGAACTGGATTATCTGGACGAAGGCACGCTGGCGCAGGCGCTGCGGGCGCGACGGCCGGTAGGCTGAGGCGCGCAGACGCGTCGCGGACGGCTTGATAATGCCGCACGTTCCGCCTATGTTCGGCGCATGGCAATCCGTCCCATTCTCGAAGCGCCCGATCCCCGGCTGCGCACCATTTCGACCCGTGTCGAGGCGATCGACGACGATCTCCAGACGCTGATCGATGATATGTTCGACACCATGTATGACGCGCCCGGCATCGGCCTTGCCGCCATTCAGGTCGGCGTGCCCAAGCGGGTGCTCGTCATCGACCTGCAGGAACCCGAATCGGATGAGGAAGGTGCGCCGCCGGTCAAAAATCCGATGGTGTTCATCAACCCGGAAATCCTGAAGGGGTCGGACGATCTGTCCGTCTATAATGAGGGGTGCCTGTCGGTTCCGGACCAGTTTGCCGAGGTCGAACGGCCTTCCGTCATCCGCGCCAGCTGGATGGACCGCGAAGGCCGCATTCATGAGGAACAGCTGGAGGGTTTGCTCGCCACCTGCCTCCAGCATGAGATGGATCATCTGGAGGGCATACTCTTCATCGACCATCTCTCGCGGCTGAAGCGCGACATGCTGATGAAGAAACTCAATAAGGCGCGCCGCGCCGCCTGAAATCATCAGGCTAATGAAAAAAAAGCCTCTCCGGTCTGGCCGGAGAGGCTTTTTCATACTGATCCGGTCTTTGCGTGAGCGTTAGGCCACGCCATCGGTATCCAACGCATAACCGGCCGATCGCACGGTGCGGATGATGTCCTGATACTGCCCATCGGCATTGATCGCCTTGCGCAGGCGGCGGATATGGACGTCGACCGTGCGCAACTCGATGTCGCTATCCTGGCCCCACACGCTGTCGAGCAGCCGCTCGCGGGAAAAGACCCAGCCGGGATGCTCCAGGAAATGCTTGAGCAGCCGAAATTCGGTGGGACCAAGCGGGATGACTTGGCCGGAGCGACGGACCTTATGGCCGACCGTATCCATTTCCACATCGGCAAAGGTCAGCGTCTCGCCCGCCAGCGCCGGGCGCACGCGGCGCAGCACCGCGCCGACGCGCGCCACCAGTTCGCGCGGGGAAAAGGGCTTGGTCACATAATCGTCCGCGCCCGTTTCCAGCCCGCGCACGCGATCTTCCTCTTCGCCGCGCGCGGTCAGCATGATGATCGGCACATTGGCGGTGCCGGTCATACGGCGCAGGCGGCGACACACTTCGATCCCCGACAGGCTTTCCACCATCCAGTCGAGCAGGACGATGTCGGGAACCGTTTCCTGCGCCATCAGCAGCGCCTCTTCGCCATCGACGGTATGGGACACGTCGAAGTCCTCGCGCTTGAAATGCCAGATCAACAGTTCGGCGAGCGCCGCGTCATCTTCCACCAGCAGCATCTTGGCCCGCGGCATGCTCAATCCTCCATCTGGATGTCGGGGCCGCGTTCCCGTTCGGGCAATGTCTTGCCCGTTGCGGCATAATAGACCATTTCAGCGACATTGGTTGCATGGTCGCCGATGCGTTCGATATTCTTCGCAATGAACAGCAGATGCGCGCATTCGCTGATCGTCTTGGGATTTTCGACCATGTAGGTCACGAGCGTGCGGAACACGCTGTTGTAGAAATCGTCCACCACCGTATCGCGCTCGACCACCGCCAGCGCCAGATCAGCGTCGCGCGCAGCATAGGCGTTGAGCACGTCATGCACCATCTCGCCCGCGACCTGCCCCATCGACGGCAACAGCGAAATCGGCTCGACGGTCCGGCTGTTGGTCGCGACCAGCGGCACGCGCTTGGCGATATTCTTGGCATAGTCGCCGATCCGCTCGACGACGCTGACGATCTTCAACGCCGCGATGACGTCGCGCAGGTCGTTGGCCATCGGCGCGCGCAGGGCGATCACCTCCACCACCAGCTTCTCGACCTCGGCTTCGATCGCGTCGATACGCCTGTCATCGGCGACGACCTCGGCGGCCAAGACCTTGTCGTGGCGTTGCAGCGCGAGCATCGCATTTTCGATCGCCGCTTCGGCCCGGCCACCCATTTCGGCGATCAGTCCGCGCAGCCGGTCGATTTCGTCGTCAAACGCCTTGATTGTATGTTCTGCCATGATGCTTCTCTCCGCGCGGATCAGCCGTAGCGACCCGTGATATAATCCTTGGTCCGCTCCGCCTTCGGATTGGTGAAGATGTCGGACGTCACGCCATATTCGACCAGTTCGCCCAGGTGGAAGAAGGCGGTGCGCTGCGACACGCGGGCGGCCTGCTGCATATTATGGGTCACGATGACGATGGCGTAGCGGCCGCGCAATTCGTGGATCAGTTCCTCGATCTTGGCGGTCGCGATGGGGTCGAGCGCCGAACAGGGCTCGTCCATCAGAATGACTTCTGGCTCGACCGCGATGGCGCGGCCGATGCACAGGCGCTGCTGCTGACCGCCCGACAGCGCGGTGCCGCTGTCCTGCAATCGGTCCTTCACTTCTTCCCACAGGCCCGCGCGGCGGAGCGACTTTTCGACGATCACGTCCATGTCCGCCTTCGACGCGGCCAGGCCGTGGATGCGCGGGCCATAGGCGATATTTTCGTAGATCGACTTGGGGAAGGGATTGGGTTTCTGGAACACCATGCCGACGCGCGCGCGCAGCTGGACGACGTCCATCGACGGGGCGTAGATATCCTCGCCATCCAGCGTGATCGTTCCGTCGACCCGCGCCGACGCCACGGTGTCGTTCATGCGGTTGAGCGTCCGCAGGAAGGTGGACTTGCCGCATCCCGACGGGCCGATGAACGCAGTGACATTGTCCATGTCGACGTCGATGGAGACGCCCTTGATCGCCTGCTTGGGGCCGTAGAAGACCTTGACGTCGCGCGCGGTCATCTTGGGATTGGCCGGAGCCAGGTTCTTTTGTTCGTCAGTCATGGGGTTGATTACCACCGTTTTTCAAACTTGTTGCGCAGGTAGATGGCGAGGCCGTTCATCGCGAGCAGGAAGACCAGCAGCACGATGATCGCAGCGGATGTCTTTTCCACGAACCCCTTGGACACCTCGTCCGACCACAGGAATATCTGCACCGGCAGCACTGTCGCCGGATCGGTCACGCCGCCCGGCGGGGTCGCGATGAAGGCGCGCATGCCGATCATCAGCAGCGGCGCGGTTTCGCCGAGTGCGCGGGCCATGCCGATGATCGTGCCAGTGAGGATGCCGGGCAGGGCGAGCGGCAGGACATGCTGGAACACCACCTGCACCGGCGACGCGCCGATGCCGAGTGCGGCGTCGCGGATACTGGGCGGCACCGATTTGATCGCGTTGCGCCCGGCAATGACGATGACCGGCATCGTCATCAGTGCCAGCGTCATGCCGCCGACCACCGCGGCGGACCGGGGCAGGTGCAGGAAGTTGAGGAAGATCGAAAGGCCAAGCAGGCCAAAAATGATTGAAGGCACCGCCGCCAGATTGTTGATCGACACTTCGATGATGTCGGTCCACCAGGCCTTGGGCGCATATTCCTCCAGATAGAGGGCGGTCGCAACGCCGATCGGGAAGCTGAGCACCAGCGTCACCAGCATCGTGAGCAACGATCCCTTGAATGCGCCCCAGATGCCGACCTGCGTCGGGTCTGTACCATCGCTCGAGGACAGGAAACTCCAGTTGAAGCCGGTCGACAGGATCCCCGCCTGTTTGAGGCGCCTGACGGCGGCTTCTGCGGCGGGCGTTCCATCGCTCTTGGCGGCGAGGTCGATGTCCGTCGATGCGGGGACGCGGATGACCTCCGTGCGATTGAGGATCGTCGGATCGGCCTTGATCGCGTCGCGCACGCTGATCCATGCGGTCGGGGCAAGCCATGCATCCGCTTCCTTGCCCAGCGTCTTTTCCGCGACCGTGCTGGTCACCATGGGCAGATTGGCGTTGGCGAGTGCTTCGTCGGTGATCGCCTGGGGGTCGAGCAGCAGCGGCGATGCCGGGAAATCGACCTTGAGCGCGATTTCGGTCCGGGTGAAGCCGCGCAGGCCGTTGCCCATCATCGTCACCAGCAGGAAGGCGAGGAAGGCGGCGGACAAGAGAACCGCGCCTAGCCCCAGCAGGCGAAAGCGCCGTTCGGCAGCATAGCGCCGTGCGATCCGCTTGCGCATGGCGTCGGACTTCCAGTCGGTGGGAAGGCGTTCGGCAGGAGAAAGGGGAGAGCTCATTCGTAGGCCTCGCGATATTTTTTCACGACCCGCAGGGCCACGATGTTGAGCAGCAAGGTGACAATGAACAGGACAAGTCCAAGCGCAAAGGCGGCCAGCGTCTTGGCGCTGTCGAACTCCTGGTCGCCGGTCAGCAACTGGACGATCTGCGTGGTCACCGTCGTCACGCTGGCGAAGGGATTGAGGGTGAGGTTGGCGGCAAGACCGGCGGCCATCACCACGATCATCGTTTCGCCGATGGCGCGGCTGACGGCCAGCAGAACGCCGCCGACAACGCCGGGCAGGGCGGCGGGGACGAGCACGCGCTTTATTGTCTCACTCGTTGTCGCGCCCATCGCCAGGCTGCCGTCGCGCATCGACTGGGGGACGGCCGCGATGCTGTCGTCCGCCATCGAGGATACGAAGGGGATGATCATGACGCCCATGACGAGGCCGGCGGCGAGCGCGCTCTCGGACGATGCGCCCTGGATGCCGATCGACACGGCGAAATCGCGCAGGGCCGGCGCGACGGTCAGTGCCGCGAAATAGCCGTAGACCACCGTGGGGACGCCCGCGAGCACCTCCAGCAGCGGCTTCATCCATTTGCGCACCGTTGGGCTGGCATATTGGGTCAGGTAGACCGCGCTCAACAGCCCCAGCGGGATCGCGACGATCATGGCGATGATGGCGCCGATGAAGATCGTGCCCCAGAAAAGCGGGATCGCACCGAACGCATCGTCATTGCCATAGCCCATGGCCGCCGATTGCGGCGACCATTTGAAGCCGAACAGGAAGTCGATGGGATTGACCATCGAGAAGAAGCGAAAGCTTTCCCACAGCAGCGAAGCGACGATGCCCAGCGTCGTGACGATCGCCAGCAAGGACGCCAGCAGCAGCGCCATCATCACCAGCCGCTCGACGCGGGTGCGGGCGCGAAAATCCGGCCGGATACGCGTGAAGGCATAGGCGCCGCCGGCAAAGGCGAGGATCAGCGCAAGGACAGCGCCGGCAATGCCATATTCACTGATCGCGGTGCGATAGGGGTCGACCAGCGCTTCGCTCGCAG
Source organism: Sphingobium sp. UBA5915 (assembly GCF_002431195.1). Taxonomy (NCBI): domain Bacteria; kingdom Pseudomonadati; phylum Pseudomonadota; class Alphaproteobacteria; order Sphingomonadales; family Sphingobiaceae; genus Sphingobium; species Sphingobium sp. UBA5915. The sequence continues at coordinate 41,909 of NZ_DJDV01000015.1, forward strand.
GATTGAAGGCCCCGGCTTGCAGCCCGCTGGCGATGGCGCGCGCTTCCCCCAATATCGCGGATCGGGCGAAGCCATCGGCGGGCAGGGCCTGCGCCGCGGGGTCGGCCAGCACGCTCTGCGTGACGAGGCCTGGCGCGACATTGGCCCAGACGGCCAGGAAGATGGCGGCGGGGATCAGCGCCCATAGCGCCACATACCAGCCATGATAGCCGGGAAGCGAATGAACGGCGTCGCGTCGCCCGGTCGCGCGCGCGGCGGTTTGCAACCGCATGGCGCGGGCGCGGGCGCTGACCCAGGCGATGGCGCCCAGGCCTGCAAGCAGCAGAATGATGGCAGGTCCGGTCATGGGGGTTCGCTTATTTAAGGTCGGCGCCGTCGAGCACGGTCAGCGATTTGACCGTCTCTGCATTCGCCTTGCGTACATCATCGGGCGCCGGAACCATGCCGCGCTTGGCGAGCACGCCTCCGGGACCCCAGTTTGACGCGAAGATGTTGAGATAGGCCTGAAGGCCGGGCACCGCCTGCATATGCGCCTTCTTCACATAGATGTAGAGCGGGCGCGCGCCGGGATATTGGCCCGTCGATACGGTGTCATAGGTCGCCGGGATGCCGTTGATCGGGACATCCTTGAGCGTGTTTTTATTCTCTTCGAGGAAGCTGAAGCCGAAGACGCCGACCGCGTTGGGATTGGCGCCCAGCTTCTGCACGATCAGATTGTCGTTTTCGCCCGAATCGACATATTTGCCGTCTTCCCGGATACGGGTGCAGGTCGCCTTATATTCATCCTCATTCTTTTCCTTGAGCGCCGCCATGGCCGGATCGGTCCGGCAGCCCTCTTCGAGGATCAGTTCAGCCAGCGAATCGCGCGTGCCGCTGGTCGATGGCGGACCAAAGACGGAGATGGGGATAGCGGGCAGGCTGGCGTCGACATCCTTCCATGTCTGCGCCTTGTTGGCATCCTTGCCATAGGGGTTGGCGGCCAGCGCTTCATAGACGATCTTGGGCGTCAGCGAGAGGCCGGGGCCTTCCTTCGATTCCGCGAAGGCCAGACCGTCGACGCCGATCTGCACTTCGATGATATCCTTGACCCCATTGGCCTGGCACTGGTCGAATTCGGACTTCTTCATGCGACGCGAGGCGTCTTCGATATCGGGATGCTGCGCGCCGACGCCGGCGCAGAACAGCTTCATGCCGCCCCCCGTGCCGGTCGATTCGATGATCGGCGATTTCATGCCGGGGTTGCTCTGGACGAACAATTCGGCGGCTGCGGTGGCGAAGGGATAGACGGTGGAGGAGCCGACCGCGCGAATCTGGTCGCGGGTGCCACCGGCGCCGCTCGACTGGTCTCCGCAGGCGGCGAGGCTGAGAACGCCCGTGGCAGCAGCAGCGAGCAAGGCGAATGTCTTCACGTCTATCTCCATCGTCGAAGCCGCGAATCCCGTGTCGCCGCCCCCCTTGAAGCCGGCCTTAGTCGCGGACAGTCGCGCCTTTGTGACATTGCCATTTCATTTTCATGACATCGTGCGCGATAGCGCCGATGGGCGCTTTTTTTCGTCCATCCTGCCTGGCGTCTCATCCGCTGGCGGGGGCAGCAACACGGTGATGCTGGTGCCTTTGCCCAGCGTGCTGGCAATGTCCAGACGCCCCCGATGGCGTTCCACGATATGCTTGACGATGGCCAGGCCCAGGCCCGTGCCGCCCATGGCGCGGCTGCGGCCCGAATCGACGCGGTAGAAGCGTTCGGTCAGGCGCGGTAGGTGATCGGGGCCGATGCCTTCGCCTTCATCCGCGACGCAGAGCCTCGCCATGCCACTGGAGCCTTCGGAAAGAGTCACGCGGATCGGCGTTCCGGGCCGGCCATATTTGACCGAATTGCCGATCAGATTGTGAATGAGTTGCGACAATTGCGCCCGATCGCCCAGCACCGGTGCCAGCGAAGGCGCGATCTCCATTTCGACGTCGCGGCCACGATCGCCATGGCTCGACCGGAACACGCCGACGACTTCGGCCACCAGTTCGCTCAGATCCACTGCGCTGTCGGGCGTGCGATATTTCTCGGCCTCGATCCGGGACAGCGAAATCAGATCGTCGATCAGCCGCTGCATCCGGCGGGCTTCGCCATCCATGATCTTGAGAAAGCGCTGCCGGGTTTCGACGTCCTTGCCCAGTTCGGGGTCGGCGAGCGTTTCGATAAAGCCCAATATGCCCGCCAGGGGCGTGCGCAGTTCGTGGCTGGCATTGGCGACGAAATCCACGCGCATCCGTTCGGCGGCATGGGTGCCGCTGTGATCGACCAGATGGACCAGCCGCCGCATGGTGGCGACCGCGCCGACGGGCGCGACCCGCATCTGCCACCGTTGATCGCGCGTGCCCAGGCCCACCAGTTCGATCATGATCGGTTCCGCCAGCGGGGCCGTGCTCGCCAGCCGTTCGGCTGCGGCGGGGTGACGGATCGCGATGCGCGCATCCTCGCCTTCGATATGGGCGCCAAGCAGCCGCATGGCAGCGCGGTTCGCGCGGGCGATGCGGCCTTTTTCCACCAGCATCAGCGGATCGGAAATGCCTTCGAGCAGGCTGGGAAAGTCAGGATGCGCTGTGAAATCAATCTGTTCGGGCGGGGCTGCAAGCGGCGGGTCAGCCGGTCGCAGGCCAGCATCGCCCGATGTGATGATGAGGACCACGACGCCCGCCAATATCGGCAAGGCGATATGAAGGGGGTGCGCGCCCATCATCAGGGCGCCGCCCGTGCCCAGCAGCAGCATGGCAAGCGAGGCGGTGATTTGCGAGATACTGAGCCGATTCATGGTTACCGCACTGGAATTGTCGCGCATTTGCTGCGAATGTCTTGTTCCAATAGCGTGCAATCTTTACGCTTTGGCAAGTGCCCGATGCGAAATGGAGCGATATGACTGATCCCAAGCCCGATCAGGACAGGGATGTCCAGCATCAGCCCTCCGCCGCCGATGGCCTGGCCGAGGGCGGGGTCGCGTCGCGTCGCCAGTTGCTGATGGGCGGGGCAGTTGCCGCGTCGACGATCGTGTCCATCCGGCCGGCCCTTGCCAATACCGCGGCGTCGGTCCTCAATTGCACGATCCCCGTGCCCGATCAGGGCCGGGCCGGCAAATATATCGCCCCCAACGGCCAGGTGGTGCCGCCAGGCACGCCGGGCGCATTTCCCGGCACCGGGCGCAGCTATACCGGCGAGCAGGTGAAGCAGGCGCTGCGCGGCCGGCCGCTGCCGGGCACCAGTTACGATCAGAACCAGGCCTATCTCAACTATATCCGCCGGCTCCAGTCGGGAACGAGCGGCTTCACCTGTTACGCATCACTACAGATGCCGCGATAAGCCGACCCGCCAACGCGATGGAAACGCGGGGCGTGACGGCAGCAGGGGAGCCGATACGGAACAGGCGCGTTGATGCCGTCAAGCCAGCAATACTGGTTCAGGCGGTGGAGACACAATGTTTCATCATGGCGTTCGGTCACATACCGACCTGTCAGCAGCGATCTATTTATATCGGCCGGGCGACGGCGGGCTGGATCGGGTTGCCATATTGCTGGCCAATCATATGGCGCGCAGGGGCATGGCCGTCGAGCTGTGGATGGCGCACCTCGATGGTGTCAGCGCACATCTCATAGATCCCCATGTACCCGTGCGGCGCGTTGCCGCATTGGGCGGCAATCGGCGCATGTCGATGATCGGACAGTTCCCTGCGCTTGCCGCGATGGTTCGGCGGCACCGGCCCGACATTCTCTATTCCGCGGGAAACCAGAGCAACATGCTGGTGGCGCTGGCTTGCGTGGGGACGGCGACCCGATCGGTCGCGCGCATCTCCAATCCGATCCTGCGCCCGGGCATGGGTGACTTGGCGAGTTGGACCAGGCTGAAGCGCTTTCGCGCAATCAACCGGATCAGCGACCTGACAATCGTCATGGGCGAATATGATCGCGCGCTGCTTTCTCGTAGCGGCGCGGTGCGTCTGCTGCCGCGGCCGACGGTGACCCCGGTCATGGACAGGGTGCGCAGGCAGCGCCCACCGCGAGACGCCGACGCGCCGGTTCAAATGCTGATGGTCGGGCGACTGGTCGAGCAGAAGGATCATGCGACGGCATTGGAGGCGCTGGCGCGGCTGTCGCATCTTGACTGGCGATTGACGATCGCGGGGGACGGGCCGTTGCGCGCGGCATTGGCAGCGCAAGCGGACGCGCTCGGCATCGCCGATCGCGTCATCCTCGCCGGGTATGTTGCCGATCCCGAAAGGCTTGCCGAATTGATGGGACAGGCGGACCTGCTGTTGCAGCCATCCCGCTGGGAAGGGTTGTGCGCAACTCTGATCGAGGCGTTGGCCTGCGGCGCGGGCGTCGTGGCAACCGACAGTACGCCCAATATCCGTCCGGTCCTGGCCGCCGCTGGCCAGCATCCCCCAGTGCCGATCGGCGACAGCGCGGCGCTGGCGCGCGCGATCGAGCGGACTCTGGCGTCTCCTGCGCCCGTTCCCTTGTTGGAGGCGGCGATACGTGACCATGGCGCGGCGCGCGCGCTAGACGCCTATGTCGCTGCTTTTGCTGAACTGATCCCTTCTCCGACGCCAGTCATGCTGCCCTCGCCTGCATTGCCCTGATGCGTTAGCGTCTTGGCTACCCTCGCCCGCTATGGGTGGGATCATGCCGCAGGAAGACCGATTTTTGAAACCGATCAAGCGTTACCGGATCGACCCGCGCGACGCGTGCCGTGCGTGCGCGCTCGACGATCTGACGCTGCTCTATCATGCTCGATCGGGGCAGACGCACATGGTGATCAGCCCGGTGCCCGAAATACTGGCTGCGATGGAGGACGGCGCATCTGTGACGGCGGATGACCTGTGGGATCGCCTGACGCAATCCTATGATCTGGGTGATCGCGGCCAAGCGCTGGCGCAGATCGGCGCGCAGTTGGAAGCGCTGGAGGCGCTTGGTCTGGTGCGTGCGGCATGAGGCATAGTCTGACCCTGCAAATCGGCCCGGCGACGTTCCGGATCGGGTCGGCATGGCGTCAGCCTGTTGAGGAACTGACGCGACTCTATGCCGGCTACCCCGATCGTCATGACGCGATCGCCGACTTTACGGTACGCCTGCAACCGGCCGGTCCGTTGCGCCGATGGGTGCGGCCGTCGATCTTCATTACCGGCGACCATGGCTTGGCCGACGCTGCACCCATGAGTCTGGCGCATGGGCTGCTGGCAGCGGAAATGGGCATGAATTTGCAGATGGCGCTGGGATGGCGGCGGCATTTGCTGCTGCATGCGTCGAGCGTCGAGAAGGACGGCCGGGCGCTGGTGATGACCGGGGAATCGGGGTCCGGCAAATCGACGCTGGCGGCATTGCTGGGGGAGCGGGGCTGGCGGTTGATGGGTGACGAGTTTGCGCTGCTGGACCTCGACAGTGGCGCGATCTTGCCCTTTCCCCGCCTCGTTTCACTCAAGAATCAGGCGATCGGCGTCGTCAAGGACGTCGTGGGCGCGCAGCGTATGGGGCCGATGCTGCAAGCCACGGCCAAGGGCGACATTCGCCATCTAGTGCCGCGACCCGATGCCGTGGCGCGAATGGCCCAGGGGGCGATGCCCGCGATGCTGCTGTTCCCGCGCTTTGGCCATGATGCGGCGATCCGGCCCGTGGGGCAGGGGGAAGCCTTCATGCGGCTGACCCAGGCTTCGACCAATTATGTCGCATTGGGCGAACCGGGCTTCGCTGCGCTGACGCGCTTCGTAACGGATGTACCCGCCTGCGCGATGGATTTCCCGTCAGGGGAGGTAGCGTTCGATATGATCGACCGGCTGTGGGAGGACGGCGCATGAGCGCGGCCTTGCTGGTGCGAGCGCTGCGTCAACCCGCAACTGTCGAGCATCTGGATGCAGCGCAGTGGAACGGCCTGATCGCGGCGGCGAAGGCGGAGCGGCTGATCGCGACATTGGCGTGGCGGGTCGAGGGAATGCGGCTGCCGGAACCGGTCCAGCCCATCCTGCGCGACGCGCGCATGGACGCGGCGCGGGAGGCGCGCCAGGCCTTGTGGGAGGCGGATCGTGCGGCGGCGGCGCTGGCGCCGCTCGGCGTGCGGCTGGTGGTGCTCAAAGGCACGGCCTATGCAGCCGCTGGACTGGTGGCGGGGCAGGGCCGCTTCATCGGCGACCTGGATATTCTGGTGCCGCGTTCGACAATGTCGCAGGTCGAGCCGGCGCTGATGGCGGCGGGCTGGGAATGGGTGAAGGAAGACGCCTATGACGATGCCTATTATCGCCAGTGGATGCATGAACTGCCGCCGATGATCCATGTCGAGCGTGACCGGATGATTGACGTGCATCATACCATCCTGCCGTTGACGGCGCGGCCCAAGCCCGATGCCGACGCCCTGCTGGCCGACGCGGTGCCGGCGGGGGAGAATGTCTGGACGCTGTCGCCCGAAGACCGGGTGATCCACGCCGCCGCCCACATGCTGGCCGACGGCGATTTGCAGGGTGGATTACGCAACCTATGGGATATTCATTGTCTGCTTAACGATGTCGATCCCGTCGCGCTCGATCAGCGGGCGGCGCGGCAAGGGTTACGGCGGCATGTGCGACAGGCGCAGCGTCTGGCTGGCGCGCTTTATGGCGGCGGCGCCGCGCTGACGCTATGGGATCGCATTGTGCATGCTCGCCTGCTCGCACGCGATAACTGGGGGCGGGAGACGCGAAAGCTGCTCGTTTTCGCCTTTTATCTGCGGTCGCATTGGCTGCGGATGCCGCCCCTGATGCTGGCGCGGCATTTATGGACCAAGTGGCGCAAGGGGCACAGGCCGCGTTAGGCGGGCGTCGGCTCCAGCATTGCCCGGATCGCCAGGGCGGCCATGTCCGCGACAGCGGCCAGGCGCTCGGGCGGATGACCCGCGCGCGCATCGGCTGACATGCCGGACATGACCGCCGCGACATAGTCCGCGACGACGTCCGCCTTTTGCGGATGGGTGCAGGCGATGAAGTCGCGGATGCGGCCGCGTCCCAGGTCAAGCCAGGTCCGCGCGCGGCAGGCGGCGTCAGGGTCGGCACTGCGCGCGCCCTCCAGCACCAGGCATCCCGCCATCTGCGGATCGGCGGCATAGATATGCGCGGCCTCGCGCAGCAATTGGGGGAGGGCGACAGCAGGATCGGCACCCGGCTGCATCAACGCGTGGAGCGGCGCCGCGGCGGCATCGTAGCGGCTTAACACCTCGTCGTAGAGCGCCGCCTTGCAACCAAAGGCCGCATAAAGGCTGGGCGGATTGATGCCCATCGCATCGGCCAGGGCCGCGACGCCGACGCCTTCATAGCCGTGCGCGTGGAACAGCGTACTTGCCGTCGCCAGCGCCGCTTCCCGGTCGAACGCGCGGGGTCGACCACGCTTGCGGATTTTTTCTGTATCGACCACTATAATAATCCTTGAACCAAGATTTCCTCATTATATATAGTGGTCGGTACATAATTCTCAAGGGAGACCGACATGACTGACCTGACTTCCAAAAAGACCCTGATCATCGGCGGCAGCCGAGGCATTGGCGCGGCGATCGTGCGGCGTTTCGTTAAGGACGGCGCGCAGGTCGCCTTCACCTATTCCGGGTCGCATGACGCCGCGCAGGCGCTGAGCCAGGAAACAGGGGCGAGCGCGATCCGCTCCGACGCGGCAGACCGGGAGCAGGTGATCGACGTGGTGGCGCAGCAGGGTCCGCTGGATATCCTGATCGTCAATGCCGGCGTCGCGATGATCGGCGATCCGCTGACCTTCGATCCTGACGCCGTCGACCGGATGATCGATATCAATGTGCGTGCGCCCTATCATGCCGCGGTCGAGGCGGCGCGAACCATGACGGATGGCGGGCGCATCATCGTCATCGGATCGGTAAACGGCGATGCGGTGCCCTTTGCCGGGGCAGCGGCCTATGCGATGACCAAGTCCGCGTTGCAGGGCATGGCGCGCGGATTGGCGCGGGATCTGGGCGAACGCGGCATCACCGTCAACGTCGTCCAGCCCGGCCCGGTCGATACCGACATGAACCCTGCGGACGGCGAAATCGCAGGCATGGTCATGCCGTTCATGGCGATCAAGCGCTATGGCAAGGCGGACGAGATTGCCGGACTGACCGCCTTTCTGGCCGGCCCCGAAGCCGCCTATATGACCGGCGCGATGCACACGATCGACGGCGGCTTCGGCGCCTGATGCGCGCGGGGTGCCGGTGAAGGCGCCCCGTTTGTCAATCCTTCTTCAATATGTCGAGCGCCAGCACGGTCATCGCTTCGCTAGCCGTGGCGATGACCTTGTCGGCCTGGGGCGCCCAGAAGGGGCTGTGGAGCGAGGGCAGGCTGATCTGGCCTGCCTTGGCCGCCGCCATCTTGTCGGCCGGCACGCCGCCGACCCAGAAGATGAAGCTCTTGATAGACTTGTCGGCGCGGTAGAAGCGACCGAAATCCTCACCCCCCATCACCGCGCTCGTTTGGACGACGCGGCCTTCGGGGAAATTGGCCTTGAGCAGGCCTGCCATCTGTTCGGCAAATTCGGGCGGATTGTAGGTGGAGGGGGTAAATTCGTCCTTCACGCTCACCACCGGCATCTTGTCGTCGGGCATGCCGGCCGCGATTGCCTCGCCGCGCGCGACCCGCTTGATCCCGTCGATCAGCTTCTGCCGCGTTTCGTCGGAATAGCTGCGCACCGTCAGCAGCAGCTTGGCTTCATCGGGGATGATATTATGCTTGGCCCCGGCCTGGAAACTGCCGACCGTGACCACGGCGGGATCCTGCGGGTCCTGTTCGCGGCTGACCAGCGTCTGGAGCGTGCCCACGATGCGCGATCCCAGCACGATCGGGTCTTTCGCGGTCTGCGGATAGGCGCCGTGGCCGCCCACGCCCTTCACGTCGATATCGACGCTGTCAACATTGGCCAGCGCATAGCCGGGCGTATAGCCGATGACGCCGGCCTCCAGATTGGCCGCGTCGTGGAAGGCGAGCGCGTGCGTCGGGCGCGGGAAGCGGGTGTAAAGCCCGTCTTCCAGCATGTCCCGCGCGCCCTTGCCCACTTCCTCGGCGGGCTGGAGGATCATGACCAGCGTGCCCTTCCAGTCATCCTTGCGCGCGGCGAGCAGCTTGGCGGTTTCGATGAACGCGGTCATGTGCGTGTCGTGGCCGCAAGCGTGCATGACGCCGGTTTCAACGCCCTCGGGCGTCTTGGTGCGAACCTTTGACGCGAAATCGAGGCCGGTCTGTTCGACCACGGGCAGGCCATCCATATCGGCGCGGATCAGGAGCGTTGGGCCGGTGCCATTCTTCATCACCGCGACGACGCCGGTGCCGCCGACTTTTTCAGTCACGTCATATTTGAGGGCCTTCAGCCGCTTGGCGAGCTTGGCGGCGGTGTTGACTTCCTTAAGCGACAATTCGGGATTGGCGTGCAGGTCGCGATAGAGCGTCATCATCGCGTCCATATCCTTGGCGACCGCCGCGCCGATCTCGCTTTGCGCGGGCGGGGTGGCCTGGGCGGGTGCGGCGGTGCTGGCGGGCTCCGTCTGGGCGGCGGCGGCGGACGTAAGGCTGGCGACGGCCAACAGGGCCGCGAGCGTGTGACGCATGTTCAAAATCTCCCTTGCTGGCGCGCAGCATAAGGGCAATTTGCCGCGGTTGAAGAGCCAAGTTTTCGCCATCCCGATCACCGCTCGGAAATGAAGGCGCGGATATCGGCGCTCAATTTGCGCAGGTCGTCGGGGCGGACATACATCATGTGGCCGGCATCGTAATAATGATAGCGGATGCGCGCAGGATCGAAACCGGTGCGGCTCATGGCATATTCGGCACCGAAGAAGGGTGTGGCGAAATCATACCAGCCCTGGCCGACAAACACCTTTAGCCCGCTATTTTCCCGCAGCGCTTTGACAAGATACGGTGCGACGCTTGTGTAGACCTCGCTGGCCCGGCCATTTTTGCCCTCCAGTTTCCAGTCCCAGCCGCTGACCCCTCCTATCGTCACATACGAACGGTCGGTGCGATATTTCAGCGTGTCGCGGGCATAGCTGTTCATCGCGGCGGTATAGGCGCCGTCGATTGCGTAAAAGCTGGGATCGTTATCCGGCTCCTCGCCCGCCGCGTCATAATCCTTGCCGGTATAGCGGGTGTCGAGGCGGCCGATGCTGACTCCCTGGTCGCGTAGCAATTCCTTGTAGAAGCGGCCGGGCGATACGCGCAGGTCGGCATGATCGACAAAGGTTTCGGAAAGCCCCGTCAGGCGGGAGAGTTCAGCGCGGACGCTCGCGCGCTCTTGCGGGGGCAACTGATTGCCCTTGAGCAAGGCGGCCGCATAGGGGCCGATGGCAAAGGCGCGCGCCTGCTGCGCGGCCTGCGCTACGGTGGCCGGCGGATTTCCCATTTTCTTGTGATACCAGGCGGTGGTCGCCATTGAAGGCAGGTTGATGATGTAGGGCATTTCATTACCCTGGACCTCGGCCGTGGCCCCGAAGTCGAGGATGGTCGAGATCAGAATGATGCCGTTGACCGCGACATCATTATAGGTGCCTTCCAGTTCGTTGATGAGCGCCACCGATCGCGTCGTGCCGTAGCTTTCGCCGCCAATATATTTTGGCGAGGACCAGCGGCCATTGTCGTTCAGCCACAGGCGGATGAACTGGGCAATCGATTTGGCGTCAGCGGAGACGCCCCAATAATCCTTCGGGTCCCTGTCGCCAAGGGCGTGAGAAAAGCCGGTGCCGACAGGATCGATGAAGACAAGGTCGGTGACGTCAAGCAGGGATTCGGCATTGTCGACCAGTGGATAGGGGGGCGCGCCATCATCCTGCGCGTCGGGGAGGACGACCCGCTTGGGACCAAAAGCGCCCATGTGCAGCCACAGCGAGCCCGAGCCGGGGCCGCCATTATAGAGGAAGGTGATCGGGCGGCTCCCGTCGCCGCCATCCTTAACGTAGGAGGTAGCAAAGATCGCGGCGAGCGGCTTGCCATCCTTGTCCTTGAGGTAGGTTTCCCCGGTGGTCGCGGTATAGCTGATCGCCTTGCCGCCGAACACGCCCTTGTGCCGGGTCACCGAGACATTTGGGGCCGGAACAGGGGCTTCGGCTGCCTCGTCCTTTTTCTTCGGTTCGTCCTGGGCATGAGCGATGGTGGCGGAAAAGGCCAGCGCCAGGGCGGCGAGGCTGGACGTCAAACGCATGATAATCCCCTTGTCTTATGTGCGTCTGGCTAGCGGAGGGCAGAGCCGGAGGGAAGAGGCGACGCGCCGGCGACGCGACAGCGACGCTATCGGGCAAAGTTCACGCGCTTTTCCAATTTTCGCGCGGAAGCGACCTCAAGGCGACGCCGAAGCGACCACAACGCGACCGCGAAGCGAAAGGGGGGCAGGACGGCGCGGGCGGCTATGAACAGGAACAGGGCGCGCGTGAATGACCGGGACCGGCATCCCGAAGGGTAGATCAGGTAAAATCCTATTTTGGAAGGATTTTTTGCGAACCGGGCGCTACCCTGCCGGCAAGCGGAGAGCGGGACCCTGGCGCTAGGCCGGGGGGCCGCCTGACCTTATTGCGCGGTCCAGCCGCCGTCGATGGACAGGTTGGCGCCGGTGACTTGCGCGGCGGCGTCGCTGCACAGGTAGAGGGCGGTGGCGGCGACCTGTTCTGCCGTCACGAATTCCTTGGTCGGCTGACCGGCCAGCAGCACGTCGTTCATGACCTGCTCGCGCGTCATGTTCCGCGCCTTCATCGTGTCGGGAATCTGGTTTTCAACCAGCGGGGTCCAGACATAGCCGGGCGAAATGCAATTGGCGGTGACGCCGAAGGTCGCCACTTCCAGCGCCACCGTCTTGGTGAAGCCCGCAAGGCCGTGCTTGGCGGTCACATAGGCGCTTTTATAGGGGGAGGCGACCAGCGAATGGGCGGACGCCGTCTGGATGATGCGACCCCATTTCCTGTCTTTCATATAGGGCACGGCAAGGCGCGTCGTATGAAAGGCGGCGTTGAGGTTGAGCGCGATGATGAGGTCCCATTTGTCGAGCGGAAACTCCTCGACCGGGGCGACATGCTGCATGCCGGCATTGTTGATGAGGATATCCACCCCGCCAAAGGCGTCGGCGGCGTCCTTCATCATCGCTTCGATCTGGTCGACCTTGGTCAGGTCATGGCCCGAATAGAGCGCCTTGGCGCCGGAGAGGCTTTCAAGGCCCTGGCGTTCCTTTTCGATCGCATCCGCGTCGCCGAAACCGTTGATGACGATATTTGCGCCTTCCCCGGCCAGCGCCTTGGCATAGGCAAGGCCGATGCCGGAGGTCGATCCGGTGATCAGCGCCGTCTTGCCCGTGAGGAACTTGCTCATGCGGTTTTCTCCTTCAGATGATCGGGTGCGTCGAGATCGAAGGTCGCGCTTTTACCGTCGAGGATGTTGCGGGCGATGAGATCGCCCTTGTGCATGACTTCCTCCACCGCATCGCGGCCCTGGCTCCAATGGTCGAGCATGGTCGAGCGGGAAAATTCGAAATCCTTGGCGCCGCTTTCCCAGTTGCGCGACCGGTAGATGAGGTGGACGATGTTGACCGACCCCTGGTCCAGGCATTGGCGCAGGGATTGGGCCTCGGACGAATTCTGAAGGTCGGGCGGCAACTTCTTGAGCAGCGCCTCAATCGCGCCATGTTCGCGGCGCAGGCGCAGATACTGGTCTGTCACCTGGCGGGTTCGGCTGCTATACTGAATGTCTTTCATGCGCGAATAGACATCGGTCATCTGGCGCGGCATCGGCCCTTCGGCGGGGAAGAGATCGACCTGGAAGACCAGCATGTCTTCGGTCTGATGCGTCAGGACATGGGCCAGCGGGGTGTTGGAGACGATGCCGCCGTCCCAGTACCAGCGCCCGTCAATCTCGATCGGCGGCAGGCCGGGCGGCAGCGCGCCAGACGCCATGATATGCCGCGCGTCGATCCGGGTGTTGCCGCCAGGGCCGCGTGTGTCCCAATAGGCGAAATTGCCGCTTTCGACCTCCACCGCGCCGACCGACAGGCGAACCGGGCCGTCATTGAGCAGGTCCCAGTCGACACAGCTGTCGAGCATGTCCTTGAGCGGCGCGCTGTCATAGAAGCTGATCGCGCCGGGCGATCCTTCGGGCATCAGCGTGGCCGGCCAGAGGCGCGGGCGGAACATGCCGGGCACGCCGAAGCTGGCGACGGTGGCGGCGGCGCCCAAATGCGCGACTTCGCGGATTTGGTCGATTTCGGGCAGGATCATATTGGGTATGCCGCCCGACACGGTGTACCAGAATTTCTTGAGGCGGCTGAGCCGGCGATGCGGCTCATTGCCCGCGATGATGGCGGCGTTGACCGCGCCGATCGAAATGCCCGCGACCCAGCTGATGTCGATGCCCAGTTCGTCGAGCCGTTCAAATACCCCGGACTGGAATGAGCCAAGCGCGCCGCCGCCTTGAAGCAACAGCGCGACTTCGCGGGGAAGCGAGAGCGAGGTGCGCGCGCGCCGGTGCGGACGGTGCTGTGAAGCCGTAGGTTCAATGTCTGCCATGTCGCAGTGCAATATAGGCATTGTCGCGCGCGTTCCAACTCAATGTCTCGCAAGAAGGCAGGCCGTTGGCGCAACCTTCCCGATTACCGGCGGTTTTCGCGCCACGATGAATCGCGTAGGAACGGCGCGGGCAACAGGGAGGACATGATGCGGCTGGACGACGAACAGGAAAGCAGCCATTTCGAGGTGCAGGACGGGCGCGGCGGCGGTGGATTTGGCGGCGGCGGGCTGGGCATGCTGCTGCCGCTGATCGGCAGCCGGTTCGGATGCGGCGGCATCGTGGTGGTGCTGGTGATCATGGTCGTCATGGGGATGAATCCGCTCAGCCTGCTGGGTGGCGGTGGCGGTGGCCAGCCAGTCCAGACGGAGCGGCCGTCGAACGCAGAGTTGACCGACGTGCAGCGCACCTCGCTCAAGGTGCTGGGATCAACCGAGCGCCGCTGGACCGAGATTTTCCGGGCGCAGGGGCAGAATTATCCGCCGCCCACGCTCGTCTTCTACAGCCAGAACGGGCAGTCGGGTTGCGGCGCAGCAATGTCGGCCATGGGGCCGTTCTACTGCCCGGCCGACCAGCGCATCTACCTCGACACTGATTTCTTCCGCGAGATGGAAACGCGGTTCAACGCGCCCGGCGATTTTCCGATCGGCTACATCATCGCGCATGAAGTGGGCCACCATATCCAGACCATCACCGGCGAGGCCGACCGCATCCGCAAGGCGCAGCAGCGCGCATCGGAGGCGCAGGGCAACGCCTTGCAGGTGAAGATGGAATTGCAGGCCGACTGCTATGCCGGCGTATGGGCAGCGCGTGACGATAATCTGATGGAGCCCGGCGATCTGGAGGAAGGTTTGCGCGCGGCTGAGGCGATCGGCGACGACACGTTGCAGAAAGCGGCCGGGCGGCGGCCAGTGCCCGAAAGCTTCACGCATGGGTCGAGCGCCCAGCGAATGGAGTGGCTGCGCAAGGGGTTGGATACAGGCGACCCGGCGCAATGCGACACATTTGGCGGTTCGATCTGAGGGGAAGCGGCGGCTTAGCCCAACAGCTGCCAAGTGCCGGATCGTCGCGTCAAAATTCGGCGTTCGGCGATCCCGGTGGGGCCTGCTGCGGGGTGGAATAGGGGTTGGCTCCGCCATTGGTCGACAGGGGCGGTTGGGGTAATCCCTGGCCCGGCGAGAGCATGGGCTGCCCCGCGCCGGGGAGCGGCTCGCCCGCTGCGGGCATAGGAGGCGCAAAGGCTGCGGAAGGCGGGGAGGGTGCTGGAACCGCTGGCGCTGCATTGGGCGCGACGAGCGGCGCAGGGGCGGGCGTGGCGGGCTGGTCCTGCACGCCCGATGGCGGGGCAGGCAAGAAGTTCTGTACGGCCATGACGATCACGGGTGCAGCAACCAGGGTCGCGATGGCGAAACTGCGATACATCATGGCGACATCACTCCGGTCCTAATGCCCGAACGTCACGCCATCATACGCCCCTACCCGTAAACAAAAACTTAATCTTAATGTCGATCAAGTTTTCCAAGCAAATCCATCATATCGTCGGGCAAGCCATCGCGAGGCGGCGCGTATGTGGAACGCAGCGCTTTTCCTACCCCTTCATAGGGCGCGGGAAGGCCAACGGTGACAATACGGCCAAGTTCGCCGTCTCGCCCCAACGCTGGTTGGCCAGTCATTTTGCGCTGCATCTCCATGGGGGGGAAACGGGCGAGGCGCGCAAAAGTTTCTGGAATTCATCGCCTTTGCGCGCGATAGCCCGGCCCGATAAGGAGAAGATGGTGTCGAACTGGCCACAAATCGAGGCGCGTATCCGCGCGCATTCGCCATTTCTGGCGCGGGCGATGGAGCGCTATCCCACCGTGGTGGCGCAGATGGCGCAAGGGGATATGGACGGGGCTCTGGCGGCTGCCCATGCCGCCGCCGATCCGCAGGACGGAGTCGCGCGATCCCTGCGGCGGCGGCGCGGGGCGATCGCGCTCGCGGTGGCGGGCGCGGACCTGTCTGGCGCGTGGGACCTGGATCGGGTGACGCGCACGCTGTCGGATTTTGCCGATCAAGCGCTGGAGGAAGCCATCGCGGCGGCGATGCAGGAACGCTATCCCGATGCCGACCATAGGGGCTTCGTCGTGCTTGCGCTGGGCAAGCATGGCAGCCGAGAACTCAATTATTCATCCGATATCGATCCGATCTTGCTCTACGACCCCGCTACCCTGCCGCATGGCGCGCGGGAGGATGTGGCGGACGCCGCGGTGCGGATCGGCCGACGGGTCAGCGAATTGCTCAATGCGCGGGACGGCGATGGCTATGTCTTTCGCGTCGATCTGCGCTTGCGCCCATCGCCCGAGGCGACGCCGATCGCGCTGCCGGTGGACGCGGCGATCGGCTATTATGAATCGACGGCCCTGGGATGGGAGCAGGCCGCCTTCATCCGCGCGCGGGCAGCGGCCGGGGACAGGGCGCTGGGGGAGGACTTTCTGCGCCAGATCCGCCCGTTCGTCTGGCGCCGCAGCCTGGACTTCGGCGCGATCGACGCCATCGTCGATATCTCCCGCCGCATCCGCGACCATTATGCGCAGGGGCAGGCCTTCGGGCCGGGCTATGACTTGAAGCGCGGGCGCGGCGGCATACGCGAAGTCGAGTTTTTCGCGCAGGTGCATCAGCTGATCCATGGCGGGCGCGACCCGTCGCTGCGTTCGGGCAACAGCCGCGAGGCGCTGCGCGCGCTGGCTGAGGCCGGGGTGATCGAGCCGGAGGTCGCGACGCGGCTGGACGAAGCCTATGTCCTGCTGCGCACGATCGAGCACCGGTTGCAGATGGTGGAGGACCGCCAGACGCATGAATTGCCGCCGACGATGGCCGGGGTCGATAATGTCGCACGGCTGCACGGGCTGGAGGATGGCGCGGCGCTGCTGGAGTTGCTGCGGCCGCAGGTGGAATGGGTCGGGCGCAATTATGACCGGCTGAGCCCGGACAGCGACGACGCGTCCATGTCGCAGGACGGAGACAAGCTGAAGGCGCAGCTGACCGACATGGGTTTCGCCGATCCTGACACGCCGCTCGCGCGGATCGGTCGCTGGCGCGGCGGCGCGGTGCGGGCATTGCGCAGCGCGGCCTCTCGCGAGGCGCTGGAGCAGTTGCTGCCGGGGCTGATGCGCGCGCTGGCGCAGGCGCCCGACCCGACCCGCGCGCTCAACCGGCTGGACGACATGATCGGTCGCCTGCCGAGCGCGATCAATTTCTTCAAGCTGCTGGCGGCGCGCCCGGCGCTGGTGGAATTGCTGGCGGAGGTGTTGAGCCATGCGCCGACGCTGGCCGACGCGCTGGGACGACGAGCGGAGTTGCTGGACGGACTGATCGACGCCAGCGCGTTCGATCCGCCGCCATCCGTGCCGCAGATGGCAGCGCAATTTTCCGCGCTGGAGCCGGGCGAGGATTATCAGATGCTGCTCGACCGGGTGCGGCAGCGCGTGGGCGATCGCCGTTTCGCACTGGGCGTGCAGATCATCCGGGGCGGCGACCCGATGGCGGTGGGCAGGGGCTATGGCCGCGTCGCGCTGGCGGCGATCGAGGCGTTGGGCGCGGCCACGGTCGCAGAGTTCGAGGCGGCCCATGGCAAGGTTCCGGGCGGAGAGATGCTGATTCTGGCGCTGGGCCGGCTGGGCGGAGGGGTACTGACCCATGCGTCGGACCTGGACCTGGTCTATCTGTTCACGGGGGATTTCCTGGCCGAATCCGATGGTCCCAAGCCTTTGGGCGCGACGCAATATTTCAACCGGTTGGGGCAGCGGATCACGAACGCGCTGTCGGTGCACACAGCGTCGGGGCCACTTTACGAAGTTGATACGCGGCTGCGGCCATCGGGCGCGCAGGGGCTGCTGGCGGTCAGCCTGGACAGTTTCGCCCGCTATCAGCGCGAGGAAGCCTGGACCTGGGAGCATCTGGCGCTCACGCGGGCGCGGCCGGTCTTTGGTTCGGCGCAGGCGCGCGCGGCGCTGGATGCAGTGCTCAAGGAGACGCTGGAGCGGCCGCGCGACACGGAGGAATTGACGCGGCAGGCGGTCAAGATGCGCGGCGACATCGCCCGCCACAAGCCGCCCGCCAGCGACATGGACGTCAAGCTGGTGCCCGGCGGCCTTATCGACCTGGAATTTCTGATCCATGTCAGCCAGTTTCGCCACGGCATGGCGTTCGATCCCGACCTGTCGGTGGCGTTGTCGCAATTGGTGGAGGCGGGGCATCTTCCCGCTGCGCTGATCGAGGCGCATGACCTTATCACCCGCTATCTGATCGTGTCGCGACTGGTGTCGCCCGGATCGACCGAACCGCCCGAAGCCACACGGCCGCTGATGGCGCGCGCCTGCGGCCAGGCGGATTGGGATGCGCTGCTTGCAAGCTATGCCAAGGCGCGGCAATGCGTGGGCGACACATGGGCGGCGATCGCCGCGCCCTATCAGGAGGACGCATGATGCTGGAGCCAGGAGACGCCATTCCCGCAGTGACGCTGATGGATATGGAGGGCGTGGAGTTCGCGCTGGACCATTATAGCGGCAAGCCGCTGGTGGTGTATTTCTATCCCAAGGCCGATACGCCCGGATGCACCAATGAAGCAAAGGACTTCACCGCGCTTGCGGATGAATATGCCGCCGCCGGCGTGCCGGTGATCGGCATTTCCCGCGACAAGCCGGCCAAGCTTAAGAAATTTTCCGAAAAATATGGGCTGAGCGTCATATTGGCCTCGGACGAACCGGGCGACGCCTGCGCGGCGTTCGGCACCTGGGTCGAAAAATCCCTGTATGGCCGCACCTATATGGGGATCGAGCGAGCGACCTTCCTGTTCGGCGCCCAAGGAAAGGTGCAGCGGATCTGGCGCAAGGTGAAGGTGAAGGGCCACGCGGCCGAAGTGCTGGAGGCAGCAAGGGCCCTTTGACCCTTCCCGCGCATATCGAGACGGTCGGCGCGGCGTGCGCGCATGTGCTGACGACGCCTGATCCGCCCGCCAAGCTGATGGCGGCGCGGGCGGTGGCGCGCGCCTGGCGGCTGGGGCGGCTGGCGCATCGGTTCGAGACGGCGATGCCCGACGTGCCAGCACGCCCGGCCGCGCCCGCCCTGTTGCCGCCCAACCAGATGCCACGGCGTGGCAGGATTGGGTCGGAGCGATCGCGGATCGCGATGATCCATGCGCTGGCGCATATCGAATTTGTGGCGATCGACCTGGCGTTCGACCTGATCGGGCGGTTCGGCAGCGAATTTCCCGCGGCTTTTACCGGCGAATGGATGCAGGTGGGCGCTGAAGAGGCGATGCATTTCGCGCTGCTCGACCGGCGGCTACGGCAGATGGGCAGCCATTATGGCGCGCTCCCCGCGCATGACGGCCTCTGGGATGCGGCGCGCGAGACGGCGGGTGATGCGCTGGCGCGGCTGGCGATCGTGCCGATGGTGCTCGAGGCGCGCGCGCTCGACATCACGCCCGCGACCGTGGTGCGGTTCGAAGGCGCAGGCGATGTTGTGACGAGCCGTATCCTGCGCCGGATTGTCGAGGACGAGATTCGGCATGTCGCGGCCGGGACGGGGTGGTTCAGCTGGGCGACGAACCGAAAAGGACTTCACGCGCCCGATCACTATCAAATGCTTGTGAAACGGCATTTTCGTGGGTGCCTGAAGCCGCCTTTCAACGACTCGGCGCGTCGACAGGCCGGTTTAACCGAAGATTTTTACGTGGCGCTTGCAAGCTGAGCGGTGATTTGCAGTCTGCATTTCCAGCGGGGGCGGCATCTGTCGCCAAACATACAACACGGGAAGCGCCGAGAGACATAGTCTCCGGCTGATAGTCGGGGTCTGCATGTCGGTTCTTCACATGGTCAATGCGCGCGGTTCGATGATGTTCCAGACCGCTTCGAAGTTTTTCACATTGCTAGGAGGGGTGGCTGTTGCAGGCGCATTGAGCGTTGCCGCCCCGGCGCAGGCCACGACCGATGATGATGACCCCTATGGCGATGTGCCCGCCGCTGCGGCCAAGGCCGATCAGAATGACGCGGGCTTCGCCAATCTCTTCGCCAGCCTTCAGCGCCTGGACGGCGTGACCAAGGCATCGGCCTATATCCCGTCGGGTCGCCCTGTTTCCAAATTGTCGCTGACCTCCAATTTCGGCGTGCGGTCCGATCCGTTCAATGGCGGCGCGCGGATGCACAAGGGCATCGACATCCCCGGTCCGGTCGGCACGCCGATCTACGCGACCGCCGATGGCGTCGTCAGCCGCGCCGGATGGGCGAACGGCTATGGCAATCTGGTCCAGATCACGCATGGCAGCGGCATGGAAACGCGTTATGGCCATATGTCGAAGCTGCTGGTGTCGCCCAACAGCTCTGTGAAGCGCGGCCAGATCATCGGCCTGATGGGCTCGACCGGCCGTTCGACCGGCAGCCATCTTCATTATGAAGTGCGCGTCGATGGCGCGGCGATCAACCCCATTCCCTTCGTGTCCGGCCCCGATTATCTGGTGGCGATGAACACCAAGCCGCCGGTCGCCATGGGCGGCCCGACCAAGGCAGAAGAACAAGCGGCCGATTGATCCCCCTTTTTCCGGCACTTTCGCAAAGGCCCGGCGCCCAATGGGTTGCCGGGCCTTTTGCCTGATCCTATCTAGGCGCCATGGCCGACATCGACCTCACCCCCTCCGCCGCCGCCCGCGTCGCGGCGATCGCCACCAAGCAGGGCAAGCCCGCCATTCTTCGCCTGTCGGTCGAAGGCGGCGGTTGCTCTGGCTTTCAATATCGCTTCGGCCTGGCCGAGGCGGTCGAGCCGGAGGACATGGCGGTGGAGCGCGATGGCGTGACGCTGGTGGTGGACGATGTCAGTATCGATCTGGTGCGCGGATCGGCGGTGGATTTCGTGTCGGATCTGGGCGGGCAGGCGTTCAAGGTGACGAACCCCAATGCGACCGCCGGCTGCGGATGCGGGACCAGCTTCTCGGTCTGACGCTTCTTCCGTTTGAAAAGGCGGGCGCGGCTGCGTAGGCAGAGGCCTATTCCTTTCTGAACGGATGGCCTTCTTCATGCGCATCGCGACCTTCAATATCAACGGCATTAAAGCGCGTCTGCCGCGTCTGCTGGAATGGCTGGACGAAACGCGGCCCGATGTCGCCTGCCTTCAGGAGATCAAGACCAGCGACGAGACCTTCCCGATCAAGGATATCGAGGACGCCGGCTATGGCGCGATCTGGCACGGGCAGAAGGGCTTCAACGGCGTCGCCATCCTGGCGCGGGGGGACGCGCCGGTCGAAGTGCGGCGCGGGCTGGAAGGCGAACCCGAGGACGAACATAGCCGGTATCTGGAGGCCGATGTGAAGGGGGTGCGGGTTGCCTCCATCTATCTGCCCAACGGCAACCCGCAGCCGGGGCCGAAATTCGATTACAAGCTGCGCTGGATGGACAGGCTGCGCCGACGCGCGGCGGAAATCTGGACCGAAGAAGTGCCGGCTGTGCTGGCGGGCGACTATAATGTCATCCCGCGCGACGTGGACACATTTTCGGTCAAGGCGATGGCCGACGATGCGCTGATGCAGCCCGAAAGCCGGGCGGCCTATCGCCGAATGCTGAACGACGGATGGACCGACGCGATATTGAGCCGTCATCCCGCCGGCGGGGTGTGGACCTTCTGGGACTATCAGGCCAATAGCTGGCCGCGCGACGCGGGGTTTCGCATTGACCACCTGCTGCTGAGCCCGGCAGCAGCCGACCGCCTGATCGATGCGCAGGTCGATCGCGATTTCCGAGGGCGCGAAAAGGCGAGCGACCACGCCCCGACCTGGGTCGAACTGCGGCCAGCCTGAATATTAGCCGGATTATATTGACGGAATAAAATCCGGGTAATAATGTCCCCACCGAAGGAGATTCGGGATGGATGGGACACTAACGGCCTTCGCCGGCGAATTGTGGATCGCTACGGGCGACCAGGGCGAAATCCGCGCCGCGCTCCAGGCGATGGGCGATGACGCGCAGAATATCCTGTTGTTCGACGACCGGACCGGCCGGCAGGTCGATATAGACTTGGAGAATTCCGTCTCGCAGGCGCCGCGCGGGCGGGGACGGCCCAAGCTGGGCGTCCAGGCGCGCGAGGTCACGTTGCTGCCCCGCCAGTGGGACTGGCTGGCGCAGCAGCTAGGCGGCGCTTCTGCGGTGTTGCGACGGCTGGTGGACGACGCGCGCAAGGCGGAAGCCGGGCCGACGTCACCGCGCGCGGCGATGGACGCGGCTTATCATTTCACGACTGCGATGGCGGGCGACCGGCCCGGCTATGAGGAGGCGATCCGGGCGCTCTATGCCAAGGATGCCGAGCGATTCACGGCGCTTTCAAGAAATTGGCCGTCCGGCATTCGCGACCATGCGCTGGCGCTGGCGGCACCGGCCTTCGCCTGACGGGGCTCGTCAGGCCGCGAGGCGGAGGAAGGGGACCGGCTCGGTCGAGCGCAGGACGATCGGGCGGCCCTCGGAGGCTTCGAACAGTTCGCCGTCCAGGATGACGCTGCTATGATCGCCCTCGATACGGATCATGTCGCCCTGTTCCAGATGGATGCCGTGCATCTTGGCCTTGCCGACGCGGCCCCACAGGCTGGCCCATACCAGGCGGAGCAGGGCGGGAATATTCTGGTCCACCGCCATCAGTTTCATGTTGCCGCGGCTGCTGTCGCCGGGCTGGACGCCCAGGAGCAGTCGTTCAAGTGTCGTCACGATCAGTACGGCGAAGCGCCCGGCGATCTGGCCGTCGCGAATCAGGGAAATGCTGACCGGCTTGCCCGACGGCGGCAGGAACCGCGCGCGAATGCCGAACAGCAGCGACACGATGACCGCCA
Organism: Sphingobium sp. UBA5915; assembly: GCF_002431195.1. Classification (NCBI taxonomy): domain Bacteria; kingdom Pseudomonadati; phylum Pseudomonadota; class Alphaproteobacteria; order Sphingomonadales; family Sphingobiaceae; genus Sphingobium; species Sphingobium sp. UBA5915. The sequence continues at coordinate 64,286 of NZ_DJDV01000015.1, forward strand.
GCGCAGTGATGAAATGGCTGAGGCCATTGGAAAGGCCCAGCGGGTAAATCTGGTTGCGGCAATAGAGCATATAGTCGGCCAGGCCCGCCCCGCCCAGAAACATGCCGAGCACCGGGCGGCTGCCCGCCGCGCCATCAGAAAGGGCGATGAGTTCGCGAGCGACGACATGATCGTCGACGCCTGACTTGGCGATGGCGACGATGCGCTCCAGCGCCTTGATCGGATCGCCATGGATGCCAAGGTCGAGCGCGATGAGGTTGGTCTTGCCATTGGGCAGCACCGCGATCGGCGGCACCCGTCCGGTGAAATGTTCGCCCTGATAGAGTTCGGTCAGCGACGCCTGCACCGTGCCGTCGCCGCCATTGATGACGATGACGGCCGGATCGACGCGGGCGATCGTCTGGAACGCCCGGCCGATCTGGTCGACATGCTCCACTTCATAATGGAAGATATCGGGGTTGCTGGCGCAATAGCTGCGGACGCGCGGGAGTGTCTGACGGTTGCCCGTAGACTTGGGGTTGGACAGAAGCGCGACGCAGACCATGGCAATGGTTCACATATATTTGAGGTTGATCGTGATTTTGGTCACGCCGGGGCCAGCCTGAAACGCGGCCTTGCTGATGCTCGGCTTGCCCAGGTTGAAGATGTTGATCGACGGATTGTTGGAAAAGCCGCCACCATCACGCGAAATGTCGGTCTTGCCATTGCCGTCGCGATCATGCCGCACCGCAATGCCGTAGGTGCCCGAATGCGGCACCGGCATGCAGAAGCGCATGCCGCCATTGGTGGGCTTTACCGGCACGTCGATGCGATAGAGCCATTCGCCCTTTTCCAGCCAGGCCGCCTTCGTGCCCGGATAGGATTGCACGCGCACCTTGCCGGTGGGCGCGACGAAGCCGCGCACATCAACCAGAACCGCCGGCCCCTTCGCATCGGCCGCGCAGCGTTCGAGATTATTCGGGATTTCCTGCCCATGGGCCATGGCCGGCACGGCGATCACCATCGCCGCCACCGACATCAGACCCATTGCAACTTTTACCATGACCATCAGACTCCTGGAAGCTATAGCCATCCGCATGGATCGGATGGCGAGCCCCTGTTCGCCCCACAAACTTACCTGTCCGGATATGGGCGGGCTTTGCGGCCAAAACATGGTGATGGGACGACGACTTAGAGAATGCTGACCGCCACCGACCGATATCTCGCCCGCCTGATCGCCGTGCCGATGCTGGGCACGCTGGTGATCGCAGCGATGCTGCTGGTGCTCGACAAGATGCTGAGCCTGTTCGACTTCGTCGCGGCGGAGGGCGGGCCGGTCAGCGTGGTGTGGCGGATGCTGGCCAATATGCTGCCCGAATATCTGTCGCTGGGCATTCCGATCGGCCTGATGCTGGGCATATTGCTGGCGTTCCGCAAGCTCGCCATGTCATCGGAACTGGATGTCATGCGCGCGGTCGGCCTGTCATACGGGCGTTTGCTGCGCGTGCCCTATATGTATGCGATCGCGCTGGCGCTCATCAATTTCGGCATAGTGGGCTTCGTCCAGCCCCTGTCGCGCCACGCTTATGAAGCGCTGCGGTTCGAGCTGCGGTCGGGCGCGCTGGGCGCGTCGATCAAGGTCGGGGAGTTCACCAATCTGGGCAAGCGCATGACGCTGCGCATCGAGCGCAGCCGCGACCAAGGGCGCAATTTGCAGGGCATTTTCGTGCGCGCAACCAGTCGCGACGGGCAGTCGGTCGCGGTGACGGCGGCGCAGGGCACATTCCTGGCGACGGACGACCCCGATGTCATCATTTTCCGCCTGCGCGATGGCGTGCTGGTCAACGACGCGCCCAAATATAAGACGCCGCGCATCCTGTCCTTTTCCAGCCATGACCTGCCGATCGACCTGCCACAGATCGAAAGTTTCCGTGGGCGCGACAATGACCGGGAAAAGACGATTCCCGAACTGGTGGTGATCGGCAAGAATCAGGCGACGCCCCCTAAGCTGCGCAACGAGGTGCGCGCCAATTTCCATTTCCGCATGGTGGAGGTGGTGTTCATGCTGTTGCTGCCGCTGGCGGCGCTGGCCTTCGCCATTCCGCCCAAACGATCGACGTCCGCGCTGGGCGTGTTCCTGTCTATCGTGTTTATCGTGACCTATCACAAGGTCAATCAATATGGCGAAAGTGTGGGTGCCTTGGGCAAGATCGATCCGATCATCGCTTTGTGGGGGCCATTCCTGCTGGCGTCAGGACTGGTGCTCTGGATGTATCATGTGATCGCCCATCGTCCGGGCGGGCAGCCGATCGCCGCGCTGGAATTCGCCTTTGCCAAGATCGGCAAGCAGGTGGGCCGGCTGATCCGGCTGGGCCGGCGACGTGCTTCGGCGGAAGGAGCCGCCTGAGCCATGCATGTGAACTTCTTCCCCTCGCGCCAGATCAGCCTGTATATGGCGCGGCTGTTCCTGACCCGCACCTTCGCGGTGCTGGCGATGCTGGTGGTCGTGCTCCAGACGCTCGACCTGCTGGGCAATTCGGGCGATATCCTGGCCTATCCCGGCAATAGCGACGCGCAGCTATGGCATTATGTCGGCCTGCGCGCGCCGCAGATCATCGCCACCTTCCTGCCCTTTTCGGTGCTGCTGGGCACGCTGGTGATGCTGGCGACGCTGAACCAGAATAGCGAGATCATCTCGATGAAAGCGGCGGGGCTGTCAGCGCACCAGATATTGGCGCCGCTGGTGCTGGCGGCGCTGGGCGTGTCGATCATCAGCTTTGTTTTCAACGAACGGATCGTGGTGCGATCGACCGCGGCTTTGAGCGCGTGGGAGGCGGTGGATTATGGCCCGGTGCCCCCCGATAGCGGCGTCAAGTCCAACCCCTGGGTGCGCGACGGCAATAATCTGGTCAACGCGGCCATTGTGGCAGGGCGTGGCACTGCGGTGCAGTTGCGGCAGGTGGAAATCTACAACCGCATCAACAATCGGCTGACGACGATCGTCCAGGCGCCAAAGGGCCATTATGATGTCGCGTCGAAAAGCTGGGTGCTGGAAGGCGCGCGGCAGTTCGACGTCGCGCGAGGAACGGTCAGCAATATCGGCACGGTCCGGTTCGGGCGCGATATCAGGCCTGATCAGTTCACGCTGGCGCGGGTCGATCCCGACGCGTTGACCTTCCATGAACTGGAAGCGGCGATCGGCGACCTGCGCGACGCAGGCCGGCCGACCAAGGAACTGGAGGGCAGTTTGTGGCACAAGCTGTCGGGGCCGCTGTCAGCGTTGCTGATGCCGATATTGGGATCGGTCGCGGCCTTTGGCCTGGCACGGTCGGGGCAGTTGTTCATGCGCGCAGTGCTGGGCATGGCGCTGGGCTTTGCCTATTTCGTCGCGGACAATTTCTCGCTCGCGATGGGCAATCTGGGCGCCTATCCCCCGGTACTGGCGGCCTGGGCGCCCTTTTTTCTGTTCCTGCTGGTGGGTGAGACAGTGCTGTTCCGCACCGAGGAATAGGCAAGAAAAAGGCCCCGGCGACCAAGGGGTGTCGCGCGGGGCCTCGCCTCTAGGGGGCGTCCCGGCCCTCATGAGGGGGAGGGGTAGGACCGGAACACCCGCGATATGGGCAGGAGATTGCCCGTTTCAAGCTGCAACCGAAAAATTTTGCAGTTTCGCGCTTTTCAGGCCCGACGCGTCATGGTGCTGCGCGCGATCTTGCCGACCAGCGGAATCATGCCGGTGTAATTGCCCCGATGATAGGGCGACTCCGCGTCGATCATGGCCATCAGGCGGGCATGGGCCTTGCCCAGCGCATGATAGGGCACGCTGGGCAGTAGGTGATGCAGCGCATGATAGCGCAGGCCAACAGGCGCCCAGAGCGCGGGCAAAGTGGCGGGCGGGGGCACGTTGACCGAATCGAGATATTGCGCGGTGACGGTCATCGCCTCGCCCTCATTTTCCCAGAGATGGGCAACCAGCGTGCGCAACTGGTTGATGACGGTCATCGCGGAATGGACGGCCATATAGACGAGCAATGGCTTCCATCCGAAGGCGAAGACGCTGCCCACCAGCGCCAGCGCAACGATGCAGGCACCCGCTTCCTGCCATGCCCATTGCCGCGCAAAGGCGCCTTCGGGCGTGCGGCGGCGATAGGCGGGATTGATCGAGAGCGCGGAAAATTCCGCAACCACCTTGCGCCGGAGCGCGGGGATCAGCAGCGACAGCGGCGTCAGCACGCCAAAGCGCAGAATGAGCCCGACAGGGGCGAGCGCGGCAACCAATATGAACAGCGGCAGCGACCAGGGCTTCATCAGCGCCAGCGGCAGATATTCCGGGTCCTCCGCCGTGCCATAGCGCGTGCGGGCATGATGCTGCGTATGCACCCCCTCATACATGAAGGAGGGGATCATGAGCGGCAGGCCCACGACGAGGTTCCACCCCAGGCGGAACCCCGGCAGCGCGCCCTTGCGGATGTGGGTCAGTTCATGGATGAAGCTTGCCGCACGATAGAGGGCGAGCATCGAGACAAGGCCGCAGGCCAGCGCGATCGCCAGATTGTCGATCAGGATCGCGCCCGCCAGCGCGCTCCAGCCGATCAGCGCGGAGGCCAGCAGGTCGGGCCAGTAGATACGCGGGTCGGCATGCGCATAGTCGCGCGCCAGTTCGGCCGCCGCGCGCAGCATCACCGTATCGTCGGGAATGGCCGCGCGCGCGCGCTGGGCGGCGGCAAGTATGGGATCATGCACTGTCATGCGGGCCGTCCTAATCTCCAAATACGCTCGATTCATGGCAGCACCATGTCATGTTTGTCTTCATAGCCGCAGCTATGATGCGCATGATTGACATTGCGCAAACAAGCGCCGAACTGCACCGCATCCCTGATATTTTCGAAGGCGGCATCCGTGGCGCATACTGATCTGGTTATCACTCCTGTTTCCGGCAAGGCCGATATGAAGGCTTTCATCGACCTGCCTTGGCGGCTTTATGCCAAGGACGCCAACTGGGTGCCGCCGCTGAAGGCTGAGGTGAAGGAACTGCTGACGCCGGGAAAGAACCCGTTTTTCGGCCATGCCAGGGCGCAATATTTCCTGGCTCGGCGCAACGGGCAAGTGGTGGGGCGGGTGTCGGCGCATATTGACGAGCTTGCCCTTCGCCAGCCGCCTGAACAGGGCATGGGGCCGGGCACGGGCAATTTCGGCCTGTTCGAGGCGGAGGATGCGCAAGTGGGCGAGGCGCTGATCGCGGCGGCCGAGCAATGGCTGCGCGCGCAGGGCATGACGCGGGTGCTGGGGCCGATCTCACTATCCATATGGGAAGAGCCGGGGCTGCTGGTCGAGGGCCATGATCATCCGCCCACGGTGATGATGGGGCATAACAGCCCGGCCTATCAGGCGATGATCGAAGGCGCGGGCTATGTGCCGGTCAAGCAGCTCAAGACCTATGAGCTGGACATCACGCAGGATTTTCCGCCGCTGATCCAGCGCATCGTCCAGTCGGGCGAGAAAAATGGCCGGATCCACATCCGCAAGGTCGACAAGGCGAAGTTCGATCAGGAAGCGGCGATCATCCTTGCCATATTGAACGACGCGTGGGGTCAGAATTGGGGCTTCGTGCCGATCACCGACGCCGAAGTCGCGCATACCGGCAAGAAGCTGAAGCCGATCGTGTTCGAGGATCTGATCATGATCGCGGAGCTGGATGGCGAGCCGGTGGCGTTCATGATGACGCTGCCCGACCTTAACGAAGCGATTGGCCCGCTTAATGGATCACTGTTTCCGTTCGGTTGGATCAAGCTGCTGCGCTGGCTCAAGAAACCGCAGGTGCGCACGATGCGCGTGCCGCTGATGGGCGTGGTGCAGCGATTGCAAAGTTCGCGCATGGCGAGCCAGCTGGCCTTCATGATGATCGAATATATCCGCCGCGCCGCAATCACCGAATATGGCGCGACGCGTGGCGAGATCGGCTGGGTACTGGACGATAATCAGGGCATGAACGCGATCGCCGACGCGATCGATAGCCAGGTGAACAAAATCTATCAGATCTACGAGAAGGCGCTGTAGGCCAGAGGGCCTTACAGCGCCGTCGCGCGATCCTGATCGAGGAAGGCGGCGACATCGGCCAGCGCGACATCCTTTGACAGGAATGTCCGGCCGATGCCGTGCGCGAGCAGGAAGGGCAGGGTGCCGGCCGCCATTTTCTTGTCATGCAGCATATGCCCGACTAGCGTGGCGCCATCGGCAGTGACGTGGGCGCTGGCCAGATCATGCGGCAGGCCGACCGCCTTCAAATGCGCGGTGACGCGCACGGCATCTTCGGCCGGGCACAGGCCAAGGCGGGCGGAATAGCGGAAGGCGAGCGCCATGCCCGCAGCGACGGCTTCGCCATGCAGCAGCGTGTCGGAAAAGCCGGTGTCGGCCTCCAGCGCGTGACCGAAAGTGTGGCCAAGGTTGAGCAAGGCGCGGCGGCCGGAAGTTTCGCGTTCGTCGTCGGCCACGATCGCCGCCTTGGCCGCCACGCTTTTGTCGATGGCATGGGTACGCGCTGCGGGATCGCCCGCGAGCAGGCGGTGGCCATCGCTTTCGCACCAGGCGAAGAAATCCGGGTCGTCGATCAGGCCATATTTGACGACTTCGGCATAGCCGGCGCGGGTTTCGCGGGGCGGCAGGCTGTCGAGCGTGGCGGGGTCGATCAGGACCAGCGCGGGCTGGTAGAAGCTGCCGACCAGATTCTTGCCCGCGCGGGTGTTGATCGCGGTCTTGCCGCCGACCGACGAATCGACCTGCGCCAGCAAGGTGGTGGGCAGTTGCACGAAATGGCAGCCGCGCTTGAGGATGGAGGCGGCAAAGCCGACGAGGTCGCCAATGACCCCGCCGCCCAGCGCGACGATATGGTCGCCGCGTTCGATCTCCAGCGCGAGCAGGGTGTCGAGCAATTGCTCCAGATGCCGCCAGCTCTTGGTCTGTTCGCCCGGCGGCAGAATGATGGGTTCGATCCCGACATTGGCGGCGCGCAGGCTGGCGTCCAGCCGGGGCAACTGCGCGGCGGCGACGTTGGCGTCCGTGACGACGACGAGCCGGCCGCCCCGGGCGAAGCGGGCAAGCTGGTCCCCGGCGCGATCGAGCGCGCCCTGTTCGATCAGGATGTCGTAGCTGCGCGCGTCCAGCGCGACCTGGACTAAGGCCATTGCGTCAATTGCTCCATGATGCGGTCGACCGCGACTTCGTGCGGGGCCGCGATGCTTTTCACATGAATGGGGGCGAGCGCGTAGACAGGGTTGCGCATTGCCGCCAGTTCGGTGAGCACGGTGCGCGGATCGCGATCCTTGAGCAGCGGGCGGCTGTCGCGGCGGGACACGCGATCGACCAATATGTCGATGTCGGCGTCGAGCCAGATGGCGATGGCGGCGTCCAGGATCAGCCGGCGGGTTTCATCCTGCATGAAGGCGCCGCCGCCGGTTGCGATCACCTTGGGTGCGCCATCGAGCAGGCGGGCGATCACACGCCGTTCGCCATCGCGAAAATAGGCTTCGCCATAGCGTTCGAAAATCTCGCTGACGCTCATGTCAGCCGCTTTCTCAATCTCTTCATCCGCGTCGACGAAGGCGAGTCCCAGGCGCGCGGCAAGGCGGCGGCCGACCGTCGATTTGCCCACGCCCATCATGCCCACCAGGACGATAGGACCAAGCCTGCCGGGGCTGTGCGGGATTTTGCTGTTTCGTTGCATGGCAGGCGGGGCTATACAGCCAGCCGTCACTGAGGCAAATCGCATCTTTCCAAGTCACCCGGCCTTGCAGGCCCGGACAGCCAAGCCAAGGACCCATGAAGAATAATCGCACCTTCAGCAGTTTCGAGGGCAGTGCGCGTCGCCGTGGCGGCCGCTTGCCGATCATCCCCATCGTCATCGTCATTCTGGTCGTCGCGCTGCTCGCCTTCTTCTGGTCGCGCGGTGGCGAAAAGCCGCAGCAGCGCGTCGAAAAGGTCATCCCCGCCGAGAAGCTGGGTCAGTAAGGCCGATGCGCTGGCCGCGGGGGAACGCCAAATGGGCGCTGGGCAGCTTCGCGCTCGCCCTGACCTTGCCCGTGGTCGCGCAGCAGGCGCCCGAATCGCTACTGCCGCCGGGATTTGGCGATGCGCCCGAGACGCCCGCGCCCCGGCCGTCGCGGCCTGCTCCGCCAGCGCCGAGCGGCACGCCTGCGCCGACGCCGACGACGCCAGTGGCTCCTCCGCCCGTGCCGATGGTGCAGCCGCTCGATCCCGCCTTGAGCGCGGCGCTGGGCGACAATGCCGGTAATGCGGCCGAAGACGAGCTGACGCCCGAGGAAATCGCGGCGGAAAAGGCCAAATATGACCTGCCCGACAGCGCGCGCCGGTCCCTGGACCGCATTGGCCCGCTGACGCCGCAGACGCGGGGGTTCGAGCCGGACGCCTTTGGCAATGAACAGGGCCAATATCTCGCCGCGCTGATGCGCAGCATCCATGCGCCGATCGTGTCGCGCTGGGCCTCCATCCTCCTGCGGCGCGCGCTGCTGAGCGCGACCGATACGCCGCGCGGGATCAATGGCGCAGACTGGGCGGCGGAGCGCGCCTGGCTGCTGTTGCGCATGGGCGAGGCCGATAGCGCGCGGCTGATGGTGCAGAGCGTCGACGCCGACCAGTTCACGCCGCGCCTTTATGCCGTGGCGATGGAAACCTATCTTGCGGCCGCCGATCCGGCTGGCCTGTGCCCCCTGTCGGCCGGGGCGTTGCGCACCAGCAAGGCGCCGGGATGGGACATGACGCGGGCGATCTGCCCGGCGCTGTCGGGCGACCAGGGCAGCGCGAGCGGCGCGCTCAACCAGGCGCAGCGGCGCGACGTGGTGCGCGGCATCGATTATCGGCTGGCGGAGAAGGTCGTCGGCACCGGGTTCAACGCGCGGCGGTCGGTCAATATCGAGTGGGACGGGGTCGATCGGCTCACCGCCTGGCGCTTTGGCCTGGCGACCGCGCTCAATGTCGAGATACCCAACGACCTTTATGCCACGGTCGGGCCGCATGTGCGGGCATGGGAGGCGCGCGCGCCGGCGCTCAGCCCCATGCGCCGCCGGCCGGGCGCAGATATTGCAGCGCGGCTTGGCGTGTTTTCGAGCGCGGCGCTGGTGGGCTTCTATAGCCAACTGGACAGCGAAGGCGACAGCTCCGGCGAGGTTGCGGATCGGATCGATGCGCTGCGCACCGCCTTTGCGGGCAACACGGTGCGCGACCGTATCGGCGCGATGCGGACATGGTGGGGCGATGGGGCGCGGCCCGATTATGTCGGGCTGATCGCGACGGCGCGGGCGGCGGCCGCGTTGCCGGTGGCGCAGGCGGACGGGCAGGATGCCGCCAATCTGGTCGGGTCGATGCTGACCGCCGGCTATGATCGCAATGCCGCGCGCTGGGCGCGTGCGATCGGGCAGCTGGACGGCGATGGCGCCAGCCAGGTCTGGGCCTTACTGGCAGTGGGTGCCCCGAGCCCGGTCGTGGACATCGGTAGCAGCCGGGTGTCGTCCTATATCGACGTCATGGGCGCGGACAAAGGCCGGGCGCTAATTGCGGCGCTGGCCGGGCTGTCGCGCTTGTCGCCGCAGGAGGCGGGATCGCTGGCGCAAGATAATGGCCTGTCGCTGGCGGCGGGCAGCCGCTGGGCGCGTGCGATCGGCGCGGCGGCGCAGCGTGGCGAAAAGGCGACGGTGGCGTTGCTGGCGGCCGTGGGCATGCAAGGCCAGGACTGGAGCGGATTGCCCGCGACGCATCTTTATCATGTGGTGGCGGCGCTGCATCAGGTGGGGCTGGACCCTGAAGCGCGCATGATCGCGGCAGAGGCGATCAGCCGCAGTTGATATGGGGCAGGAGGATGCCGCCCTGATCGACCGCTTTCTGGAGATGATGGCGGCGGAACGCGGGGCGTCGCGTAACACGTTGCTGGCCTATCGCACCGACCTGACCGGCGCGGGCGGCCTGCTGGGCGGACTGGCGGGCGCGAGCAAGGAGGGGCTGGGGACGCTGGCGACCCATTGGGCGAGCCTGGCGGGGTCCTCGGTAGCGCGCAAGGCATCGGCGCTTCGGGCTTTCTACGGTTTTCTGGAGGAAGAAGGGCTGCGCGCCGACAATCCATCGGTCGCGCTGCCGCGCCCGGTGACGCGGCGGCCGCTGCCCAAGATATTGTCCACTACCGAGGTCGATCGGCTGTTCGCGCTGATTGCCGAGCGGCTGGAGGTGGCGCATCCCGCACCGCTGGACCTGCGGCTGTCCGCGCTGATCGAGCTGCTATATGGATCGGGCTTGCGCGCGACCGAACTGGTGTCGCTGCCGCGCCGCGCGCTGGCGGCGGATCGCCCGTTCCTGATCCTGAAAGGCAAGGGCGCGCGCGAGCGGCTGGTGCCGATTTCGGACCGGGCGCGGGCGGCGGTATCCGCCTGGCTGGTCCATGTGCCGGGGGACAGCGCCTGGCTGTTTCCATCGGGCAAAAGCCATTTGAGCCGCATTCGGCTGTATCAGCTAGTGAAGGCGCTGGCCGGGGCGGCGGGGATCGCGCCGGAGAGGGTCAGCCCACATGTTCTGCGTCATGCTTTTGCGACGCATTTGCTGGAAGGCGGCGCGGACCTGCGCGCTTTGCAGGCGATGCTGGGCCATGTCGATATTGGGACAACGCAAATCTATACCCATGTCGACAGCCGCCGGCTGGTCGAACTGGTGAACCAGCGCCACCCGCTGGCGACCATGGCGGTGCGCCAGCCGCAACGCCGCGTTGACGACGCGCCGCCATCGCCTTAACGCCATCGCCCATGGTAAGCTTTCTGGAATTCGAAAAGCCGATCGCGGAGCTGGAAGCGCGCATCGTGGATCTGCGCGCCACCGCGAGCGTGGGCGACATCAATATCGACGGCGAGATCGCGACGCTGGAGCAGCGCGCGGCCAAGCTGCTGGCCGACACCTATGCCAAGCTGACGCCGTGGCAGAAGACGCAGGTGGCGCGTCACCCCGACCGCCCGCACTTCAAGGATTATGTCGCCGGCCTGTTCGACAATTTCATGCCGCTGGCCGGCGACCGCGCCTTTGCCGACGATCAGGCGATATTGGGCGGGTTCGCGACGCTGGGCGAGCGCAAGGTCATGGTGATCGGCCATGAAAAGGGCGATGATACGGCAAGCCGCGTGCGCCATAATTTCGGCATGGCCAAGCCCGAAGGATACCGCAAGGCGATCCGCTTGATGGAACTGGCCGACCGGTTCGGCCTGCCGGTGGTGACGCTGGTCGACACGTCGGGCGCCTTTCCGGGCGTGCAGGCGGAGGAGCGCGGCCAGGCCGAAGCGATCGCGCGGTCGACCGAGGCGTGCCTGAAGCTGGGCGTGCCGATGGTGGCCGCGGTGGTGGGCGAAGGCGGGTCGGGCGGCGCGATTGCGCTCGCTGCCGCGAACCGTGTGCTGATGTTCGAGCATGCTGTCTATTCGGTGATTTCGCCCGAAGGCTGCGCGTCGATCCTTTGGCGCACGGCGGACAAGGCGAGCGATGCGGCGACCGCGATGCAGGTGACGGCGCAGCATCTCAAAGGGTTGGGCGTGATTGACCGGATCGTTGCCGAGCCAGTAGGCGGCGCACATCGCGAACCCGTCGAGGCGATCGCCAATCTGGGCGCGGCGATCGAGGCCGAACTGGAGTCATTGGGTTCGATGGACGCCGATGCGTTGCGCACCGACCGGGCCGACAAGTTTCTAGCCATCGGCGCCTGAGCGCCGGGAGGATTTTTAACGGAACGTCCGGCCGGTTTTGCTTGTTACGTCAGGGTAACGGCAAAGGGTGAGGTTTATGAACTGGAAGATGGCGCTGGGCGGCACCGGCGCTGCGCTGGCGATTGCGATGAGCGCACCGGCGGTGATCGGGCAGCAGCGGGCGATCCGCACCGTGTCTTCGATCAGCCAGCAGGACAAGGCGTCGGGTGCCAAGCAACATCCTGAATTGTTGAAGGAATTTGGCGGCCCCTATGCCGGGCCGCAGGCGCGCTATGTCGAGACGGTGGGGCGGCGGATTGCGGTCCAATCGGGCCTGTCCAATGCGCAGGGCGACTTTACCGTCACCTTGCTCAATTCCCCGGTCAATAACGCCTTCGCGATTCCCGGCGGCTATGTTTATGTGACGCGCCAGTTGATGGCGCTGATGAACGACGAGGCCGAACTGGCAGGCGTGCTGGGCCATGAAGTGGGCCACGTCGCCGCGCAGCATGGCCAGCGGCGGCAGAAGACGGCGCAGCGGAACGCGATTGGCGGCGCATTGTTGCAGGTGCTGACCGGCGCGTTGCTGGGCGATTCGGGCTTTGCCGGACTGATCCAGCGCGGCATCGGCACGGGCAGCCAGCTGCTGACGCTCAAATTTTCGCGCAGCCAGGAATATGAGGCAGATGACCTGGGCATCCGCTATCTGGCGTCGGGCGGATATGATCCGCGCGCCCTGTCGGACATGCTGGCGTCGCTGGCGGCGCAGAGCAATCTCGACGCGCAGGTTGCCGGCAGCGCGCGGTCGATGCCCGAATGGGCGAGTACGCACCCCGACCCCGCGTCGCGCGTCGACAGGGCCGCACGCGAGGCGCAGGCCACGCGGTCGACCAGCACGACGCGCAATCGCGACGTGTTTCTGGCGGCGCTGGATGGCGTGCTCTATGGCGACGACCCCAAGCAGGGCGTGATCGACGGCAGCCGGTTCCGACACCCCGACTTGCGGCTGAGCTTTGCCGCGCCCAGCGGGTTCGGAATGGAAAATGGCAGCGATGCAGTGTCGATCACCGGATCGGGCGGTCAGGCGCAGTTCGGGACGGCCGCCTATCGCGGCGATCTGAGCGCCTATATCGACAGCGTGTTTTCGGCCCTAGGTGACGGCAAGGGCGTGCCGGGCGGGGCGGTGAGCCGCACGACGATCAACGGTATTCCGGCCGCATGGCGCACGGTGCGGGCAACCAGCCAGTCGAGTCAGGTCGATGCGACGGTGTTCGCCTATGATTTTGGCGGCGGCAAAGCCTATCATTTCCTGCTGCTGACGCCGGCGGGCAGGGGCATCGGCCCCTTCACGTCGATGGTTCAGTCAGTGCAGCGGCTGTCGGCCAAGGACGCGGCGGCGATCAAGCCGCGCCGGATCGACGTGGTGACGGTGAAGGCGGGCGACACGGTTCAGTCCTTGAGCCGGCGCATGGCCTATGGCGACTTGCAGCTGGAGCGGTTCCTGACGATCAATGCGCTGGACGCCAATGCGACGCTGCGGCCGGGGCAGAAGGTCAAGATCGTCATCTGACGGATAACGGTAACGCAAAAAAAAGGGCGGCGGACTTGGTGTCCGCCGCCCTTTTTTTATATTTGACCTATTATTCGTCGCCCGACGCCGCAGGCGTTGCCATGTTGTCGCTCACTTTCGTGAAGGTGTTGGTCAGATTGCCACCCAGGCTGGTCATGGCGCCGATGGCGGCGACAGCGATGAGCGCGGCGATCAGGCCGTATTCAATCGCGGTGGCACCCTTTTCATTCTTCAGCATCTTACGGACGAACTGCATTTCATGTCTCCTTGATGGACATACGCACTAAAACTACCCCGCCGCCCCCGTTTGACTTGTTCGTGGTCAGCGAAAATGGATTTACCGGCGTTCGGTTGAAATTTGCTTAATGGTGGAACCGACTGTAAAAAACTTATGGTTAAGCATCAGTAACCTTGTTTTCGACATCGTCCCACATATGGATCGTCCGGCTGGCGACGTTCGACAGCGCTACGATCATGGCGAGCACGATCATCGCGAGGATGAGGCCATATTCGACCGCCGTTGCCCCCCGTTCGCATTTGATTAGCCCCTGTCGGGCGATGATGTCGATAAGCCCGCGCATGCGCTCCCCCAGTTCGCTACAGACAGTCCCGGGCAGATGTGTAAAGCGGGGAGGGTTAACAAATAGCCCTCGGTGCCTTCTGAAATGACGTCTTTTTCTCCCCTGCTGGTGGTCGCGGTCGCTTTGGTGGACGCCGAGGGGCGGGTGTTGTTGCAGCAGCGCCCGCCGGGAAAGCCGATGGCGGGGCTGTGGGAATTTCCCGGCGGCAAGGTTGAGGCGGGGGAAACGCCCGAAGCGGCGCTGGTGCGCGAGCTGGAAGAGGAACTGGGCATTGCCACGCAGGAAAGCTGCCTGGCACCGGCGAGTTTCGCCAGCGAAGCGCTGGGCGACCGGCATTTGCTGCTGCTGCTTTATGTCTGCCGCAAATGGCAAGGGGTGCCGGAGGCGCGCCATGCGACGGCTCTGGCGTGGAAGCGGCCCGCGCAAATGTATGCGCTCGACATGCCGCCCGCGGATTTGCCGCTGATCGGACTGCTCGACGCGCTGCTATAACGAACAAGGGGGCGCTCCTTCATCAGGAACGCCCCCTTGTCCATGCGCCACTGCGTGTCGTCAGTCCTGCGCGGGCTGGCTTTGCAGCTGGATATAATTCTGGATGCCCATCCGCTCGATCATTTCGAACTGGGTTTCCAGCGTGTCGACATGCTCTTCCTCGCTCTTGAGGATATAGTCGAACAGGTCGCGGCTGACGAAGTCGCGGATCGATTCGCAATAGGCGATCGCGTCACGCAGGACCGGTAGCGCTTCATATTCGAGTTCAAGGTCGGATTTGAGGATTTCCTCCACCGTTTCGCCGATCTTGAGGCGGCCGAGCAGCTGGAAATTGGGCAGGCCGTCGAGGAACAGGATGCGTTCCGCCAGCTTGTCGGCATGCTTCATCTCGTCGATGGATTCTTCATATTCGAACTTGGCGAGCTTCTTGACGCCCCAATGGTCGAGCATGCGATAATGGAGGAAATATTGGTTGATCGCGGTCAACTCGTTCTTGAGGACCTCGTTCAGATAATCGATGACCTTTGGGTCGCCCTTCATGGCGTTATACTCCGGATTGCGGGAACGGGCGGAGTATAGCGACGAGGGCGGTGGCTGTTAAGCGCGAAAACCCTTGAAATCAGCCATTTATAGCTCTGCTATTGCTTCGGGGTCGCGCGCAGGGGCTGCGCATGATTTGCAATCTTGTCAGGCGGAGGCGCGTTCGGCCGCGATAATCGTGCGCGCGAAGGACACGCACTGGCCGCATTTGGGACGGCGACCATAATGGGCATAGGCGCTGCAGGGCGTATCCGCGCCGTTGCGCGCGGCTTCCCGCACGTCCTTTTCCCGAATGGCATTACAAACGCAGACGACCATATGCGACGCTCTCCTGTGCCTTGCAGAGATAGTCGATATGATAATAGGTCGCAATAGTAATCAGCTGCTCTTGCGAATCTTTTGCGGCTTTGCCCGGACGAGGCTGCGCCAGACCCATTCGGCCGGGCCAGTCGCGAATCGATCCGCATAGGGCTGTGACCAGAGCAGCATGGCCGCCCAGCCCACAGCGACGAACAGCGGCAGCGCGCCGAGCGGGACATGCGCGAAATTGCCAAGACCCCAGCCGTAGAAGATGGCGGTCATGACAAGGCTGGTGCCCAGATAGTTGCTGAGCGCGAGGCGGCCCGCAGCGCCTAGGCGCGACGCCAGCGGATGATCGGGGTTGCGGGAGAAGAGCCAGAGGATGAGCGCGGCCCAGCCCACGCTTAGTGGTACGCGGAAGGGGAAGGACCAGGCAAGTGCGGTACCCAGCGCGGGGAGAGCCGCAAAGCCGCTGGCCCAGACCCAGATCGCCAGCGCGCCCATCGGCGGCACACCAATCAGGAAGCAATGGCGGGCGGTGCGGCGATATTGCTCCGCATCCCACCGCCCGGTCAGAAAGCCGCTTTTGAGCATCGCCATGCCAAGCAGCATGAAGCCAAGCGATTCGAGCGCGCTGAGCGTGAAACCCAAGAACCAGTTGCGCGGCAGATCGACGATCTTGTGCAGCAGGATGGAGAGGAAGTCGCTGCGATAGAGGGCGATTTCACGCTGGATGGCGGGACTGGCGGGATCGGACAGGCTGGCCGCGAAGGATGCGAAACCCTGTGCCCCGCCACTGGCGTGGCTCCAGGCGTAGAAGGACGCGACATAGCCGGCGACCAGCAGGAAATGCAGCAGGAAGAACAGGAAGGCCGCCTTGACCAGCTGCATCGGATCGCGATGGGCAAAGCGCAGCGCGGCCAGTCCGACCAGCGCATAGAGCGTCAATATGTCGCCCCACCAGAGCAGCAGATAATGCGCTGCGCCGATGGCGAACAGCCAGCCGGCGCGGACCATCTGGGTGCGGGTGCCATCGCGCCCCGCCATTTCCTCCCGGTCGATCAGCAGCAGCATCGACGCGCCGAACAGCATCGCGAACAGGCCGCGCATCTTGCCATCGACCAGGATGAGGCTGATCGCCCAGAAAGCGATGTCGCCTGTCGTGAGCGGCCCAGCGGCGGCCGGATTGATATAGGCGCTTTGCGGCTGGGCGAAGGCGGTGATGTTCATCCACAATATGCCCATGACCGCGCAGCCGCGCAGAACGTCCATGGCAGGAATGCGGGAAGAGGGGGGCATGGGAAAATCCTTGAAGATGCTGGCCAGCGGCGAACGGCTCTGCCAAGGGGCCTAGCCATGAACGAGGGCCGCAAGCAACGGATAAGCGACGCATTCGGCGCGGCGGCGGCGCATTATGACGATCATGCCGGGCCGCAGCGCTTCGCCGCGCGGCTGGTCGCGGACCTGGCGCAGCGGCAGGGGCCGAGCGATGCTGCGCGCATATTGGAGATTGGCTGCGGCACCGGGTTGCTGACGCGCGACATTCAGGTGCGCTGGCCGGGCGCGCAGCTGGTCGTGACCGACTTGTCGCCTGCAATGCTGGACCGGGCGGCGGCGCAGGGGCTGGTCGGCGGCACATTCCTGGCGATGGACGGGGAGTCGCCGCCGTTCGAAGGCGCATGGTTCGACCTGATCCTGTCGAGTCTCGCCTTTCAGTGGTTCGATGATTTGTCCGGCGCGATCCGAAAGCTGGTGAATCTGCTGACGCCGGGCGGCAGCCTCATTTTCTCGACCATGGGGGAGAGGAGTTTTGGCCAATGGCGCGCGGCGCATGCTGCGTGCGGGCTGGAGGCCGGCGTGCCGGATTATCCCTCGCTGGCGGCGGTTCGGGCGATGCTGGCGGCGTATGACGACAGTTTCGCCTTTGACGAGACGGTGGCGCTGGACAGTGGCGGTGCGCGCGGGTTGATCACGCATTTGAAGGGCATTGGCGCCGTGGTGCCGGGGGCGGGGCGCAGGCCGCTGACGCCTGCGCAATTGCGCAGCGTGATGGCGGCGTTCGAGGCGGCGGGTGGCGCGGATGCCTATCAGATCCTGTTCGGGCGGATCACGCGCGCGGGTGATGGGCGCTGAGGTTGCGCGGCGACGCGGGGGATGCCATCCACGGGCCATGGTGCATGATAATCTGACGATCAGGCGCGCTGGGCCGGCCGATGCCGCCGCCCTGTCCGCGCTCAAGCTCGCCGCGTTTCGCGAGACGTTTCTCGATGGCTTCGCCATTCCCTATCCGCCCGCCGACCTGGCGCGATTCGAGGTCGAAAGCTATGGCGAAGCGACGGTGGCGGCGGAACTGGCCGCGCCCGATCATGCGACTTGGGTGGCGGTAGAGGGGGACGGGCGGCTGGTCGCCTATGCCCATGCTGGACCGTGCAAATTGCCGCATCCGCAGGCGTCGGCGGCGCAGGGGGAATTATATCAGCTTTATGCGCTGAAGGCCGCGCAAGGGCAGGGCGTCGGCCGGGCGCTGATGGATGCGGCGCTCGATTGGCTAGCGCAGACCTTTCCCGGCCCGCAATGGCTGGGCGTGTGGTCCGGTAATAGCCAAGCGCAGGCAGTCTATGCCAAGCGCGGCTTTGAGAAGGTCGGCGACTATGGCTTCAAGGTCGGCGACTGGACAGATGCGGAGTTCATCTATCGGCGGGGGTAGTTGGCGGCGGTCGCGTCGCGCGATTTAGCGGAAAAGGCGCCTAGCGCGGGCTTGGGTCCCCGCCTGCGCGGGGACGACGGATCGGGTCAGGGTTCGTTATTCGTCACGGCAGTGATGACGGTTAAAGTTCGTTGTTCATGAGGGCGGGGAAGAAGCCTTCATGGGCCTTGCGGAGCATGTCGAGGGCGACGTCCGCGACAGTGTCACCGCCGACCGTGCCGATCCGCGTCGCGCCGGGGATGTCGGTCCCGGCAGGCGCGGTGACGACGTAGCGGGCTTGGTCCTCGCCGAAGGCCGAGGCGGCGGTAAGCGCGATGTCGAGGGTCGCGCCCTTGTTGCCGGCAAGCGCCATTTCGGCGAGCGTGACGAGCAGGCCGCCATCGGAAATGTCATGGACGGCGTTGATCGACCCCGTGGCGACCAGGCCGCGCACGGCGTCGGCATTGGCGCGTTCGGCGGCGAGATCGACGACAGGCGCGTCCCCGGCTTCCCGGCCAGCGACTTCACGCAGCCAGATGGACTGGCCCAGATGCGTGCCTTCGCCGCCGATCAGCCAGATCGCGTCGCCTTCATTTTTGAACGCAACGGTCGCCATGACGTCCACATCGGCGAGCAGGCCGATGCCGCCGATGGCAGGCGTAGGCAGGATGGCGGAGCCGCCACCCGTCGCCTTCGATTCATTATAGAGGCTGACATTGCCTGAGACGATCGGGAAGTCGAGCGCGCGGCAGGCGTCGCCCATCCCCTCCAGACAGCCGGTCAGCTGTGCCATGATTTCGGGGCGTTGCGGATTGGCGAAATTGAGGCAGTTGGTGACGGCGAGCGGGGTGGCGCCGACGGCGGAGAGGTTGCGATAGCATTCTGCGATCGCCTGCTTGCCGCCTTCATAGGGGTCGGCGTAGCAATAGCGCGGCGTGCAGTCAGTGCTGATCGCGATGCCCTTTTGCGTGCCGTGGACGCGCACGACGGCCGCGTCGCCGCCGGGGCGCTGCACCGTGTCGGCGCCGACCATATGGTCATATTGTTCCCAGATCCAGCGGCGGCTGGCAATGTCGGGGCTGCCCATCAGCGTGACGAGGTCCGCGCCGAGGTCGGCGCTTGTCGGCAGGTCGCCGAGCGGTTCGACCTTCGCCCATGCCTTATAATCTTCCTTCGGCATGGACGGGCGATCATAGAGCGGCGCGTCATCGGCGAGCGGGGCGAGCGGGATGTCGCAAACGACCTCCCCCTTATGCTCCAGCACCATGCGGCCAGTGTCGGTGACATGGCCGATGACGGCGAAGTCGAGTTCCCACTTTTTGAAGATCGCTTCGGCAAAGGCTTCGCGGCCGGGCTTCAATACCATGAGCATCCGCTCCTGGCTTTCCGACAGCATCATTTCATAGGTGGTCATGCCGGTTTCGCGCTGCGGCACGTCGTCCATCTTGAGGTGGAGGCCGACGCCGCCCTTGGACGCCATTTCGACCGAGGAGGAGGTGAGGCCGGCTGCGCCCATATCCTGAATGGCGACGATGGCGTCCGACGCCATCAGCTCAAGGCAAGCCTCGATCAGCAGCTTTTCAGTGAAGGGGTCGCCGACCTGGACGGTGGGGCGCTTTTCCTCGCTGTCCTCGCCGAAATCGGCCGAGGCCATGGTCGCGCCATGGATGCCGTCGCGGCCGGTCTTGGACCCGACATAGACGATCGGATTGCCGACGCCCGAAGCCGCGCTGTAGAAAATCTTGTCGGTATCGGCGACGCCCACGGTCATCGCGTTGACCAGGATGTTGCCGTCATAGGCGGCGTGAAAATTCACCTCGCCGCCCACGGTCGGCACGCCCACGCAATTGCCATAGCCGCCAATGCCGTGGACGACCCCGGCGATGAGATGCTTCATCTTCGGGTGGTCGGGCCGGCCGAAGCGCAGCGCGTTCATGTTCGCGACCGGACGCGCGCCCATGGTGAAGACGTCGCGCAAGATGCCGCCCACGCCCGTCGCCGCGCCCTGATAGGGTTCGATGTAGCTGGGGTGATTATGGCTTTCCATCTTGAAGATGGCGGCCTGACCATCGCCGATATCGACGACGCCCGCATTTTCGCCGGGGCCACAGATGACCTGAGGGCCTTTGGTCGGCAGCTTCATCAGGTGGATCTTGGAGCTTTTATAGCTGCAATGTTCCGACCACATCACCGAAAAGATGCCGAGTTCGGTCAGGTTCGGCTCGCGGCCGATAGCCTTTAACACGCGGTCATATTCTTCCGGGCTGAGGCCATGTTCGGCGACGACTTCCGGGGTGATCTGGGTGGCGGTGCTGGACATGCCCGCGCCTTTAGCGAGGGCGTCGCGGATTCACAATGGGAAGGCTGCGCCGGTTGCATTTCATGCTAGGGTCGCGGCGGATGCCGCAAAGAGGAGCGCCCATGACCATATTGGACTGGATGATATTACCGCTGCGTCGCTATGCACGGTTCAACGGGCGGGCGCGGCCACGCGAATATTGGATGTTCGTGCTGTTGGTGGTGTTGGCACTTGTCGCGCTGTCGATCCTGGAGACGGCATTGGGTCTTGCTGTGACGGAACAATGGGTGCGCACCGGGCCATGGGGCGCAAGTGCGATCTATCGCACCCATGGCGGGCCGCTGACCGGCCTGTTCGCGCTGGGCATCCTCATTCCCCATCTGGCGGTGATGGTGCGGCGGCTGCATGACACCGATCGCAGCGGTTGGTGGTTGCTGCTGGGATTGCTGCCGCTGCTCGGCGGCCTGGTGCTGCTGATCTTCTTCATCATCGGCGGCACGCGCGGGCCGAACCGCTTTGGTCCCGACCCGGTCGAAGTGGGCGAAGGCGCCACATAGGGCTAGGCGAAGCCAGACAAGGAAAAGGCCGGCCTCATGCGAGGACCGGCCCTGAATTTTTCGAAACTGGATCGCCAGGCGATCAGACGTGGCAGCTCTGCGCCTTCTTGCCGGGCACGGCAATCTGCACTTCGTCGCCCTGACCCGACACTTCATAGCCGCCCTCGGCAGTGAAAGCCTGGCCCGCTTCGGCCGCCTTCAGCTGGGTCGGTTCGCCGCCCTTCTTCATGCGGAAATTGGCGGTCTTGTCGTCGGTCATGAAGTCGACGAAATAAAGGCTGTTGTCCTTGCACCGATACTGCTTGGTCGCCTTGACCGAAGGCGGCAGTTCGACGGGCGCGGCGTTGGCGAGCTGGTCAGCCATCGGGTCGGCGGGGCCGCCCACGACTTCGGGTTCGTCATTCTTGTTGCAGGCCGACAGCAGGGCGACGCCGGCCAGGGCGATCATGGGGAGAGAGAGTTTCATAGCGATCCTTTTATGTGCATGTGCAACATGTCCCGTCAACGCAAAAGCATCGGATAACCGCCATCTCCCCTGAAATGACGTCATGACGCGGTGATGACAAGGATGTCGAAAGCGGTGCTGTGCAGGCCGCAGGCCCTTGCGCACTTGACCGGGGCGTTGGGCGCGGCCAATGCAGGGCCATGGCTGAGGAAATGTCCCCCGATCCGTCGTCTTTGTCCTTCGAGGATGCCCTGCGCGCGCTGGAGCAGATTGTGCGCCGGCTGGAAAGCGGGGACGTTCCGCTGGATGAATCGATCGCGCTCTATGCCAAGGGCGAGGAATTGCGCAAGCGCTGCGCCGACCGATTGCAGGCGGCCGAAGCGCGCATCGCCAAGCTGACGGTTGACGCCAATGGCGCCGTCAACGGCGCCCAGCCGTTCGGCGCGGACTGAGATTGATGACCGAAAGCGGGGGCGCGGTCACGGACATGCTGGCGCGGGCGCGCGATGTTGCGGCGCATATAGATATGGGCTTCGACCGGTTGCTGGCCGTGCCCGACGATGCGCGCGCGCGGCTGTATGACGCGATGCGTCATGCGGCGATCGGCGGGGGCAAGCGATTGCGCCCGCTGCTGGTGCAAGCGGCATGCGATCTGTTCCACATTTCGCGCGAATCGGCGCTGCGCGTCGGGCTCGCCATCGAATGCATCCATGTCTATTCGCTGATTCACGACGACCTGCCGGCGATGGACGACGATGATATGCGCCGGGGCAAGCCCACGGTGCACAAGGCGTTCGACGAGGCAACGGCGATCCTGGCGGGCGATTGCCTGCATGACCTGGCGTTCGAGGTGCTGGCGGACGCGGAAACGCATCCCGATCCGTTCGTGCGCATCGAACTGGTGAAGGCGCTGGCAACATGCAGCGGGCCGGCGGGCATGGCCGGCGGACAGATGATGGACCTGGAAGCCGAACGCACAAGGTTCGACCTGGCGACGGTCACGCGATTGCAGAACCTCAAGACCGGGGCGCTGATCTGTTTTTGCGTCGAGGCCGCGGCGATCATGGCGCGGCTGCCGCAGGAGGCGCGCACGGGTCTGCACGGCTATGCCCGCGACATCGGCCTGGCCTTCCAGATTGCCGACGATCTGCTGGACGTGGAGGGCGACGTGGCGCTGGCGGGCAAGGCGCTGGGCAAGGATGCGGCGGCGGGCAAGGAAACGTTCGTGTCCTTGCTGGGCGTCGAGGCCGCGCGCGAACGGGCGCATATGCTGGTCGATCAGGCGAAGGACCATTTGCGCAGCCATGGCGCGGAGGCCGACCTGTTGCGCGCGATCGCCGATTATATCGTGGAGAGGGACCGCTAATATCATGAGCAAGCAGCGCATCGGCGTCTATCCCGGCACGTTCGATCCCATCACGCTGGGGCATATGGACATCATCCGCCGCGGCGCGACGCTGGTCGATACGCTGGTCATTGGCGTCACCACCAATATCGCCAAGTCGCCGATGTTTTCCGACGAGGAACGGTTGGAGATGGTGCGCCGCGAATGCGCCGACATCGACAGCGACATCCGCGTGGTGGGGTTCAATTCGTTGCTGATGGATTTCGCCGAATCGCAGGGCGCCAGCGTCATCATCCGCGGGCTGCGCGCGGTTGCGGACTTCGAATATGA
Source organism: Sphingobium sp. UBA5915 (assembly GCF_002431195.1). Lineage (NCBI taxonomy): Bacteria > Pseudomonadati > Pseudomonadota > Alphaproteobacteria > Sphingomonadales > Sphingobiaceae > Sphingobium > Sphingobium sp. UBA5915. Next base: position 87,130 of record NZ_DJDV01000015.1, read on the forward strand.
ATATCAGATGGCGGGGATGAACCAGCAGATCAACAGCAGGGTCGAAACCGTCTTCCTGATGGCGGACGTGTCCCTGCAGCCGATCGCATCGCGGCTGGTCAAGGAAATCGCGCTTTATGGCGGGCCGATCCATAAATTCGTCAGCCCTTGCGTCCGCGCCGAAGTGGAGGCGCGGGTGGCGCGCAATGGCCGCAAGGGCGCGGGCTGACGCGGCCATCCCGGCGTCGTTTCAGCCTGGGTTCAGTTGCCAATCGCGATCAGCGCGCTATCAGGGCGGGGAATGACAGCCCCGTTTCGGCTCACACGATCAAGGAAGTTCTGCCTCATGCGTTTCACTTGCGCGCTCAAGACCGTGGCGATCACTGTCGCACTGACCGCGTCCGGCGTGGCCTTTGCCCAAGGCGGCGGCGGGGGCCAGGGCGAGGATTTCAAAAAGGCCGAAACCGCTGCGCGCGCGCAGGAAAATGCCAAGTCGCTGGAAGGGTCGGACACGCCGCAATTGCCGCCCGCGACCGTGCCGGTGGACCCGCAAAATGTGTGGGACCTGGACCTGTCGAGCGGCGGGCGGGTGCGCATTCAGCTGCGCCCCGATATCGCGCCCAACCATGTCGAACGGATCAAGACGCTGACGCGGGAGGGCTTTTACAATGGCCTGAAATTCCATCGCGTCATCCCCGGCTTCATGGCGCAGGGCGGCGACCCCAAGGGCGATGGCACCGGCGGATCGCCATTGCCCGACCTGAAGGCCGAGTTCAATCCGATGCCGCATCTGCGCGGCACCGTGTCGATGGCGCGCGCGCAGAGTGAGGACAGCGCCAACAGCCAGTTCTTCATCGTGCTGTTGCCGCGCATGCAGCTGGACAAGAAATATACCGTCTTCGGCCGGGTGATCGAAGGCATGCAATATGTCGATGCGATCGCGCAGGGCGAACCGCCCGCCAACCCGACAGTGATCCTGCAGGCGTCGATCGAGAGCGACGGCAAGCCGCCGGTGACGGCGCCGGTTGCGCCAGCCGCGCCAGCAGCACCCGACGCGCTGCCGTCCGGCGCGCTGACGCCGCCGGCGCAATAAGCGACGCCTTCGCCTGAGGCGTTCCCATGCGCGTAGACCTGTTCGATTTCGATTTGCCGCCGGACAATATCGCTCTGCGGCCCGCGTCGCCGCGCGATTCGGCGCGGTTGCTGGCGGCGGCGGGACCGAGCGGCATTGAGGATCGCACCGTGCGCGACCTGCCGTCGCTGTTGCGGGCTGGCGACATGCTGGTGTTCAACGACACGCGCGTGATCCCGGCGCAGCTGGAAGGGCGCCGGGGCGAGGCGCGGATCGGCGCGACGTTGCACAAGCGAATCGGGCTGCGGCAATGGCAGGCCTTTTTGCGCAACGCCAAGCGGGTGCGGGAAGGCGACCGGATCGAATTTGGCGCTGGCGTCACGGCAATCGCCGACGCGCGCGACGAGGATGGCGGCGTGACGCTGCAATTCGAAGGCGAGGAGCCCGTCGAAATCCTGCTCGAGCGCGCAGGGACCATGCCGTTGCCGCCTTATATCGCCAGCAAGCGACCGACCGACGAGCAGGATCGCAGCGATTATCAGACGATGTTCGCGCGCGAGGATGGGGCGGTGGCGGCGCCGACCGCGGCTTTGCACTTCACGCCAGAACTGATGGACGCGATCGCGGCGGCCGGCGTGCTGACTCAGACGCTGACGCTGCATGTCGGGGCGGGCACGTTCCTGCCGGTCAAGGCGCAGGATACCGACGATCATCGCATGCACGCCGAATGGGGAAGGATCGACGCGGCGGCGGCCGATCGGCTGAACGCCGCGCGCGCGGCGGGTGGGCGGCTGATCGCGGTGGGCACCACGTCGCTGCGGCTGCTGGAAAGCGCGGCGGGCGAAGATGGGGTGATCCGCCCCTTCGCCGACGAAACCCGTATCTTCATCACGCCGGGCTACCGTTTCCGGGCCGTCGATGGGCTGATGACCAATTTCCACCTGCCCAAGTCGACCCTGTTCATGCTGGTCAGCGCGCTGATGGGCCGCGAGCGGATGCAGGCGATCTACGCCCATGCGATCGCGCAGGGCTATCGTTTCTACAGCTATGGCGATTCGAGCCTGCTGCTGCCCGAGAAATAGGGAAAGCCGTTTCCGTTTTTTGCCATCCCTGCTGCTAACAGGGATCCGACACCGCCTGCTGGGATCACGTGCCGACGCGGCGTCCTGATAGATGCAGGTGCGGCCGGCAATATGGCCGTGGCCGCAAACGGATGAGCGACAATGGTTCCCGATCAGTAAAATCGTGCTGTCGAAAGGAACAATTGACGATTCGTCTTGGCGATGTAGAAGATTTCGACAGTAGAGGGGCCGGTGGGGTCGGTTCTCGTCAAGACTTTCCGCTGCGGGCGCAGGTGGCAGACAAGTCTTGATCCAGATTTAGGGGAGAAGTGGGCGTGCCTGACATGTCGAGGGTCGGGCGCCTTTTGGCGGACGCGTCTGCGCGCGCGGCGTCTGCGAACAAGGCGCATTTTGGTATTGGCGATCTGGCAGATTTGCTGGAGCATCAATTTTCGGCTCGGCGTGGGGACACCGCCGCCGACAGGCCTTCGGTCGACAGCAAATATGTAAGCGAACCGCGCGGCATCAACCGGCTTTTCTTCGGTCGCGTGCCACCCGATCCGATGGCCTTGCCCCTGGCGATGCCGATCGAGGATGGCGGGGCTGAGGACACTGGGGGGCGCATGGCACCGGGTCATGAAGACTGGGCACCGGTCCTGGAGGGCCTTGAGGCGATCTGCCAAGGCCATGAGGCATTGCTGGGCATACTCGACATGACGTGCGTAGGCATGTTCATATTCGATATCGACGCCCATCTGGTCTTCGCCAATCGCTATGGGGAGGACATGCTGGCGGAAGGCGGCGACTTGCAGATCGGAGGCGGCAAATTGTCGGCCAGTCGGCCCGATAATGTCGCGCGCATCAGCCATCTCTTCGGGCGCATGGCGTCGGCGGATGTGCAATCCGTCGGCATGACGCGCATCGAGCGGCAGGGTGGGTCGGCCTATGTGATGGTGCTGACGCGATGTCTGCTGGGACGCAACGAGGCGCTGGTTGCGCTGGTGAGCGATCCTGACCAGCGCGTGACGGTCGCCGGTGACATGCTGCGCGAATTATATGGCTTGGGCCGGGCGGAGGCGGAGATTGCTGTCGCGCTGGCGAAGGGCCTGGATCTGGAAGCTATTGCCGAGCTTCGCGTCACCAGCATCGGGACGGTCCGTAATCAGGTGAAGTCGATCGCCGCCAAGATGGATTGCACGCGGCAGATCGACATCGTCCGGCGCATTCTGTCCATCCCGATCATCTGCCCGCCCCGCAAAACCGAGAAAAGTTAAATATCTGGGAACAAACTGCCCCAAGCTGAAACAGCTCGCCACATTTCAAGAGGGATATACCAAATGGGAGATGCGACTCGCGCCGCAGAGGCTTAACGAAGCCTTAATAACAGGGTCGAGTTACTTCATAGCCTTTCGTGGGAGTGGGGCGTGTATAAGGTAGTAGTCTCGACACTGGCACTATTGTGCCTGGGGTATCCCTGTGCGTCTTTCGCACAGGATCTGGTTCATTCGCCCATCAGCCCAACCTTCGGGGGTAATCCGTTCAATTCGGCCCATATACTGGGCACGGCCAACGCGCAGAATGACTATCGCGATCCAAAGGCGACGTCATCCTCGTCACAGGCGGATATTTTCGCGCGCCAGTTGCAGTCCCGGCTGTTGTCGGCCCTGTCTTCGCAACTGGTCGACGCGATCTTTGGCGAAAACCCGCAGGAAAGCGGGACGATCAGCTTTGGCGGGCAGACGATCGATTTCGTGCGCGGGCTGGAAGAGGTGACGATCAACATCTTCACCGAGGCGACAGGCGAAACCACGACGATCGTGGTGCCGACCTTCGTCGATGTGAACTGAAGAAGGGGCGGGGGCTCTTTGCATGATACGGCAGATTTTCCTGGCTTCGGGCGCGGCGCTGCTGCTGGGCGGATGCAATTCGCTGGCGACGACGGGGCGGGACGATATCCCCTCGATGAACCCGATGGCGGTCTATCCCCGCTATACGCAGGCCCAGCGGCAGTTGATGGACTTGCCGCCGCCGCAGCGGCCGGTGGCGATCGCCGTCTATAATTTCTCCGACCAGACCGGCCAGTATCGCGTCGGCGAAGGGGGAACGCAGACGCTGTCGCGCGCCGTGACGCAGGGCGCGGCGTCGATCCTGGTGCGGGCGTTGCAGGATGCGGGCAACCGCAAATGGTTCACGATCGTCGAGCGCGAGCAGCTGCGCAACCTGCTGAACGAACGGCAGATCATCCGCGAGATGCGCGAACGCTATCTGGGTGAAAATAACGTCAACCCGCAGGCGCTGCCGGCGATGCTGTTCGCCGGCGTGCTGCTGGAAGGCGGGATCATCAGTTTCGACACCAATACGGTGACGGGCGGCGCGGGTGCATCCTTCCTGGGGATCGGCGCAAGCACGCAATATCGGCAGGATACAGTGACGGTCTATTTGCGCGCCATTTCGGTGCGCACCGGCGAGGTGCTGACGACCGTCACTGCGTCCAAGACGATCGCGTCCCAGTCGCTGGGCGCGTCGGCCTTCCGCTTTGTCGGCTTCAAGGAGCTGCTGGAGGCGGAAGTCGGCATGACGACGAACGAGCCGGATCATATCGCCCTGCAACAGGCGATTGAGAAGGCGGTCTATGGCCTCGTGATGGAGGGCATTGACCTGAACCTGTGGAATTTCGCGGACACCCAGGCGGGCTGGCCGATGCTGTGGCGCTACCGTCAGGAGCGCGATGGCGTCTTCACGCCCAAGCAGGTGGAAGCGGCAATGGATACCGCGCGCAAGGCTGCGCCCATGAAGATGAAGCCACGCGCGGTGCCGATGACGGAAATGCCCAAATCCTCCAGTAAAGCCAAGCAGGGAGGGCCGGGCGTGGGTCGTTAAACGAAACGATTGACCGCCATCAGGCAGTCAGCGTTTCAAAAGGTTCGGAGGACCGCCTGGTGTTCCCCGGACCATGACAAGAACCAGGCGAACAGTCGCCCGCCGGAGGTGGAAGCTCCGACGGGCGAGCATGAGTGAATGAATGTGCCACCAATCATGCGGCCCTGAAGTAAGCTTACTTCGGGACAGCATGGTTATCGCCCTTTTCAAAAGGAATGACAACCATGAAACGGACCATCTATACTTCGGTTTCGGCCCTGGCGCTGCTGGCAGCAGCCCCGGCTTTCGCGCAAAGCAACGATTCGACCGTGACCCAGTCGGGTGACAGCCAGACCGCATCGGTGACGCAGAGCGGCGCCAACGACGTGTCGTTCGTGACGCAGGAAAACGCGGATAACGACGCCACCGTGTCGCAGGCCGGGGCGACCGGCAGCTATTCAAACGTCCTTCAGACCGGCGCGGGCAACACCGCTTCGGTGACGCAGGATGACGATGGCACTGGCGTAGCGCCGACGCAGACGTCCGAAGTCCAGCAGACCGGCAGCGACAATGATGCGACCGTCACGCAGACGCAGACCTCGTCCTTCCTGGGCACGACCAACGATTCGACGGTCGTCCAGTCGGGCAGCAGCAACGTCGCTGCGGTTTCGCAGGCGGATGATGGCCAGTTTTCCAGCCTCTACCAGACGTCGGACAACAATATCGCCAATGTGAGCCAGGGCGTCGACGGCGCGCCTGAAGGCGGTTCGGCCGGCACCACTTATGAAAATACCTCCTATGTCACGCAGGGCGGCACCGGCGGCAATGACGCCACCGTTACTCAGAGCGGCTATGTCAACTATTCCTCGGTCAATCAGCAAGGCGCCGACAGCATTGCCGATGTGACGCAGAGCGGCAATCTCAACACGTCGGATGTGTCTCAGCTTGACGACGCCGGTGGCACGGCAACCGTCACGCAGAGCGGTGACAGCAATGATTCGACCGTCAATCAGACGTCGAACGGTTCGATCGCGACCGTCGATCAGTCCGGCTCGGGCAACCTGTCGGTGCTGAACCAGGGACGCAATGACGGCAATCCGTTCCAGACCAATGGCCAGCAGGCGCTGATCACGCAGGGCGGCGACAATAACCAGTCCTATGCGACCCAAAGCGGCTCGTCGGGCGACCTGAATGTCAATCAGTCAGGCGACAACAACCTGTCGGATGTGGTCCAGTCGGGCTTTGACAATTCGGCCGGTGACAATACCGGCATGGTCGGTGTCAATCAGGAGGGCAACAGCAACGAAGCCTATGTGACCCAGGCGGGCCAGCTGTCCGATGCCATGATCGACCAGATCGGCGACGACAACTATGCGTCGATCGATCAGAGCGTCGGCAATGCGCCCAACCCTCCGGGCGGTCCCGATCCGCGCGTTGCCACCGCTTCCATCTCGCAGGATGGCAGCAACAACAGCAGCACAATCGACCAGTTCGGCGGCAGCGCCACCATCAGCGCGCGTCTGATGGAAGCGAGCAGCAGCCAGGGCGGCGACAACAACCAGAGCACCATCTCGCAGACCAATACGCTGGTTGCGGGTGCAAGCTCGGGTAACTTCGCCAGCGTCGACCAGGGTGGTAACGACAACATCTCGACTGTGATGCAGGACGGCGCGCTGAACGAGGCCATGGTCGATCAGAGCGGTAACGGCAACGAGTCCTGGGTCTCGCAGGCCGGTTCGGGTCACTCCGCCACCGTCACGCAGAGCACCGACATGAACAATTCGGTCGTCAACCAGACCGGCATGAACAACACGGCCACTGTCACGCAGGGCATGTGATTGGAAAGGGGATCAGCGCTGCTTCACGGCGGCGCTGGTCCCCCTTTCGCACAAGATAAAGGGATAAGATCATGCAGCGCATCCTTCTTGCGAGCGCGTCGGCGCTTGCCTTCCTGGCCGCGGTTCCGGCCCTGGCCCAGGACAATGACTCCACCGTCACGCAGACCGGCACGGACGCCGTCGCGACCGTGACCCAATCCGGCTCCGCCGCGGCCTCCACCGTGACCCAGGGTGGGGACAATAATGCCGCGACCGTGACCCAGTCGGGCAATGGCGCTGAATCCATCGTTCTGCAGGACAATGGCACGGGCGGCGGCAGCAATGCCAGCGACGACAATAACAGCGCCACCATCGACCAGACCGGCGACTCCTATTCGCGCGTCCGCCAGTATAATGACAATGCCGACGCGCAGGTGACGCAGAATGGCGATGGCAACAGCTCCGACATCTTGCAGACCGGCGACAATGACGACGCATTCGTGGACCAGCAGGGCAGCGACCTGACGTCCACCATCGCGCAGTCGGGCAACAGCAATGACGCAAATGTCAGCCAGAGCGGCGATACCAACCAGTCGGGCATCATCCAGAGCTCCGGCGCCAATGTCGCGATCGTGACGCAGGAAGGGTCGCTGAACGAATCGTCGATCTTGCAGAACGGCCTTGGCCTCAACACCGCCAATGTCGAGCAGACCGGCGAGGATAATGACTCGCAGATCACGCAGGGCGGCATCGCGAATGACGCGGGCGACGATGCGACCGTGCGCGGCGTGTTCCAGAGCGGCGATCGCAACAGCTCGCAGATCAGCCAGTCGGGCGGCTTGCAGGATGCGGCGGTGCGCCAGACCGGCGACGACAATGATTCGCAGATCACCCAGGGCGGATCGCTGGGCGCGGCGCATTATGCCGATGTCGACCAGAGCGGCAATGGCAACGGATCGGTCATCAGCCAGGCGGGCGCTCTGTCCGACGCGCTGGTCGACCAGAGCGGCAACGACAATGATTCGACGGTCACGCAGGGCGTGCTGGGATCGCATCTGGCCGATGTCGATCAGAGCGGGAACGACAACAGCTCGACCGTCACGCAATATGGCTGGAGCCAGGCCGCCTATGTCGACCAGGTGGGCGATGGCAACACGTCCTCGATCGACCAGGGCACCGCGCTCAATGGATCGGACCAATATGCGTCGGTGGCGCAGAATGGCGACGATGGCATGTCGACCATCACCCAGCGCGGCCAGGATCAGCGGGCCGAGCTGACGCAGGGCGGTCTGTCGAACGAGTCGTTCATCGACCAGTCGGGATCGGATCATCTGGCTGAAGTGACGCAGGACGGCACCGACAATTATTCGTCGGTGATCCAGTCGGGCAGCGGCAGCAGCGCGACCGTTACGCAGACGAGCGACCTCAACAACAGCTTCGTCAACCAGAGCGGCAATGGCCACAGCGCCACGGTCGTCCAGGGTTCGGCCGGCGCGATGTAAGCGCACGGCCCGCCGGCCCGCCCCAGACGGGCGGGCCGGCGGGTATCTTTTTGTGTGAAGGAGGCGATGATGGGCAAATTCGGCATGGCGGCGCTGCTGGCGCTGGCTTTGGCAGGCGCGATGGCCGCGCAGGCCAGCGAAGCGCAACCCGGCATCCCTGCCCCCAGCCTGCCCTATATGCTGGAGGTGCCGGCATCGAATGGCCGCAGCGTCTATATCGAGCAGGTTGGCTCCTATAATCGCGTCACGGCCGTGCAGAGCGCGCCGCGCGCGGCGGCCCGGATCGCGCAGGATGGCGCACGTAATATCGCCCATGTCGAGCAGCGCGGCGAAGCGGCCGCCGCAGCCGTGACGCAGCGGGGCGACGACAATGCTACGCGGGTGACGCAGCAGGGCGCAGGACAGAATATGCTGGCGCTGGCGCAGATCGGCCATGGCAACAGCGCTGTGGTGCAGCAGCGTGCGGTGGCGGCGAGCAGCAATCAGGCGACGATCGCGCAGACGGGCAATGGCAATCAGGTCGCGCTGACGCAGGATGGCGGCGACAATCAGGCTACGCTGGCGCAGACCGGCGACAATAATGCGATGACCGCCAGCCAGACCGGCGCGGGCAATCAATTGACCTGGACGCAGGAGGGCAATTACAATGCCGACTTGGGCGTGCAGCAGCAGGGCGGCAGCGCCATCGCCATCCATCAGAGCGGTGGCGTCGGCGGCAAATAACGCCATGGAGAGGCGGCGATGATGGGCTGTCGAATACTATCCGGGATGCTGATCGCGCCGCTGATGCTGGTTGGGTCTGGCGTGGCCGCGCAGGTGAGCGTGATCGATGGCGAACCCGCGCGGGCGGCCGGAGAGGTTGAGCAGATCGGGGACAAGGATGCGCGGGCGGGGTCGCTGCTGCCGCCCGACGATATCGTGACTTGGCGTGATGAGGGGGCGGGCGTGCTGGCGGACCCGGTGCGGACGGAGGACCGCCGGGATTCGGTGCAATCCGTACGCCAGCTCGGCCCAGTGCAGGATGATGAGCCGGTCACGCAACTCTATCGCGGCGGGCGGACCGCCCAGCCCAGCGCGCCTTTGTCTTCGCCCGCCCAAGGACGCACTGGCGCGGTCGAGGCAGTCGAGGGACGGGACCGTTGCGATCCTGGCGCGGCCGATAGGGAGACGCCGGGGCGCTGCGCGCAGGTGATCGAGACGCGCTCCGCCGAATTTGCCAAGCCGTCCCCTACCGCCTTGTCGCCCGAGCAGAAGTTGCTGGTCGACGGGCGCATTCGTGGCGAGCCGGTCTCTGCGGATCGCCGGATCGCGACGCGATCCGATGCGGACGATCCCGACTATCAGCGGATTGCCGCCGCCGCTGCCTTGCAGAACGCGCCCGCCAGTGCGGCGCAAAAGCCGGTGGATGAGGAAAAGGACGCGCAGGCCGAGGCATTGCAGAATGCAGCGATCGGCGCGGTCGTCGACATCCTGACGCCGCGATGACGGGGGTGGTGATGCCAGGAAGCCTGATGATGATGCTGGCTGCGATGGGAGGGACGCCGATGCAGGCGCAGGACATGGCCGATCACCCGGTCGAAGCGGTGCTGACGGCGGCGGATGGTGCGGACGTGCTGACGGTGCGCGGCCTGTCGCCGGTCGCGGTTTCGGGCTCGTATGAACTGGACGTGGTGTCAGGCGCCCGGTCGGGCAATCATGCCGTGCAGAAGGGGCGTATTCACCTGGCCGCGAACAGGCCCGCGACATTCGTGACGTTGCGGGTCAACCAGTTTCGAACGGCGCGCCTGAGGATCAGCATCGATGGCCAGCCGCCCTACGAGCAGGCGATCACGCCCGAGCGTTGACCAACCGGAAAAGACCGTTTCAAGCGCCGTTCGTCGCGGATGCGGGCCGGGTCATGGCATCTTAAGGCGGCTTTAACCTCACTTGCTTCACAAGGGCGGTGCGGGCGCATATGCGGTTGGCGGGCGTCGCGGCGGACAGATGCCCTTGGGGGTCGCGGGTTTGTTTCAGGATAACCAGGTCGGGTTTCAGCAGGGCGGCGCGCCCATGTCGCTGTGGATGGCGGAGTCGCTGCGGCGCGGCGTGCCCATCCCGACGCGCGACTGGCGCATGCGCCTGCGCGACTGGGCCGAGGATGTGGAACTGGTCCCCGACCTTGGCCAGCGGATCGGCAGTCGCACCTGGTTTCGCGGCCTTGCGACCTGTTTCGGGCTTTGCGCCAGCGCGCTATACCTCTCGCCCGGTTTCCAGCCCGTGCCCGGCGCACCCGGCCCGACGCTGAGCGATGCGCAATATGACGAGGTGCGCAGCCAGATGATCACGCCGCTGGCGCTGGGCGGGGACAGCGGCCATCGCATGGGATCGACGGACGCGGTGCAGCCGCTGCGCGAGACGCCCGAGCGGCCGCAGATTGAGCTGAGCGCCCAGGTCGGCAGCAGCGATACGCTGGCGCGCGCTTTGTCGCGCGCGGGCGTCAGCAGCGCCGATGTCGCCGCCGTCGTCGGGATGGCGGGCGCGGACATTGCGGGCGGGGTAAAGCCGGGGACGCGGCTCAATATCGTGCTGGGCCGCCGCGCGAGCCGGGATCGGCCGCGGCCGCTGGACAAACTGGCGTTTCGCGCGCGGCTGGACCTGGACATGACGTTCGAGCGGCTGGGCGGCGTGCTGTCGGTGCAGCGCGTGCCGATCCGCGTCGACAATACGCCGCTGCGCATTCAGGGCGTGGTGGGGGACAGCATCTATCGTTCCGCCCGCGCGGCCGGCGCGCCGCCCAAGGCGGTGCAGGCGTTCCTGCGCGTGATCGCCAAGCAGGTCGATCTCGGCTCCATCGCGGCGGGCGACCGCTATGACATCGTCACCGAATATCGGCAGGCCGAAACCGGCGACGTGGAAGTGGGCGAATTGCTCTATGCGGGTCTGAAGCGCGCGCGGGGCAAGGATATCGACATGGTGAAATGGACCAGCAATGGCCGCACCGAATGGTATGAGGCGTCAGGCGTGGGCGAGCGGCGCGGCGTGTTGTCGGCGCCGGTCGCCGGGCGCATGTCGTCGGGCTATGGCCAGCGGCGGCATCCGATATTGGGCTATACAAGGATGCATGCCGGCGTTGATTTCGCTGCGCGCTACGGATCGCCTATCTATGCCGTGACCGATGGCGTCGTATCCTTTGCCGGGCGGCATGGCGGGCATGGCAATTATGTGCGCATCCAGCATGGCGGCGGCCTGGCGACCGGCTATGCGCATATGAGCCGGATCGCGGCGGCATCCGGGCAGCGGGTGCGGCGGGGGCAGGTGATCGGCTATGTCGGATCGACCGGCCTGTCGACCGGGCCGCATCTGCATTATGAGCTGTATCGCAATGGCAAGACGGTCAATCCACTGTCGGTGAAGTTCACGACGACGGCGCAGCTGGCGGGCCGCGAGCTGACGGAGTTCCGGGCGAAACTCGCGGCCTATAAGGGGCTGGCGGTCGGTGCGCATCAACGCTTCGCCCAAGGTGCGGAGCAGGACCCGGCGCAGGCTGCCGCGCCAGTGGGCAGGGGCCGGTAATCTGATCTTTTCGCCGATGCGTCCTTCCGCTAACGGGCGGGGATGACAGGCACCGTTACCGCCATCCTGCTTGCAGGCGCGCGTCCCATTCCCGATCCGCTGGCCAAGGCCGCGGGTGTTGCGGTGAAGCCGCTGGTCCCGGTGGCGGGCGAACCGATGATCAATCGCCCGGCGCGGGCGTTGCTGGATCATCCCGCGATCGGCGAGGTCATCATCCTGACGCAGCGGCCCGATGCCTATGCCGCAGAGCCGGCGACCGCGTGGCTGGCGGATCATCCGCGTGTGCGGTTCGAGACGGGCGGTCAGGGGATCGCATCGTCGCTCTTGGCGATGATGGAGGCGCGGGCGCTGGCCTTCCCGGTTCTGCTGACGACGGCGGACCATGTGCTGCTGGACCGGGCGATGCTGGACCAGTTTGTCGGGGAGGCGCAGGGGGCGGACATCGCCGTCGCCATGGTCGAGCGGGCGACATTGGTGGCGCGCTATCCGCAGTCGCGGCGAACCTGGCTCAAATTCCGGGACGGCGGATGGTCGGGCGCGAACCTCTTCTGGATCGGCAGCGATCGGGCGCGCCGCGCGATCGCGCTGTGGCAGGAGGTGGAGCAGGACCGCAAGAAGGGGTGGAAGATCCTGGCGGCGTTCGGGCCGCTGGCGCTAATCGGCGCATTGCTGCGGATATCGACGCTGCGCGGTGGCATGGCGCGGGCGGGCCGGCGGCTGGGGCTGGAGGCGCGGCTGGTGGCGATGGCGAGCCCGGAGGCGTGCATCGACGCGGACAAGGCCGAGGATGTGACGCTGATCGAGGCGATCCTGGCCGCGCGCTAATCTTTGGTAGCGACCGCGCGGCGGCTGGCGAGGCCCATCATCGTGAAGGCGGCGAGCGAGGAGAGGATGTTCGCCATCGCCGCACCCTGCGTGCCGTAGAGGGGCAGGAGCGCCGATTGCAGGCCGAGCAGCAGCAGCGTCGCGACGACGCTGATCCGCAGCGACAGGCCGGTGCGGTCGGTGGCCATGAGCAGCGGGCGGTAGCTGACCCCGGCCAGGTCGATGCAGGCGGCAACGCCCAGCATCAGCAGCAGCGGATAGGCGGGCAGGAATTCTTCGCCCGCGATGAGGCCGAGCAACGGGCGGCCGATGGTGAGGATGATGGCGATGATCACCGCGCCTGCGATCAGCGCCAGCCGGTTGGTGCGGCGGAACAGCGCGCCCAGCGCTTCGGTCCCCTGCGCCGTGGTGCGCGAGAGTTCCACAAAGATGCTGCGCGAGAGAAGGCTGGAAATCTTGGTCAGGGAATTGGCGAGCTGGTTGGCGAGTCGATAAAGGCCCGCGCCCGCCGGGCCGACAAAGGCACCGACGATCAGCACCGCCACCTGCTGCCCGACCGAGGACAGGCTCGTCTGGAGATTGGTGGCGGTGAGAAAGCCGACGATGCCGGGATTTTCCGCGCGCGCGTCCAGCGCCCGGCCGGCGCGCCAGCTTCCGATTTGGGCTCCCCCCACGCGCAGGGCAAGGAACCAGTAGCTTGCCGCGCAAAGCAGTTCGGCAAAGGCCCAGGCCAGCAGGAAGGCGGTGATGCCGGGTGCGACCGCCCAGGCGACCAATGCGCCGACCATGCGACCGACCGGGATCATGGTTTCGGCAAAGGCGGCGGAATCGAAGCGATCGAACAGGCGCAGCACGCCCGTCGGGCTGGAGCGGATGGTGATCATCATCAAAAGTGCGAACAGCCAGACTTGAAGCCCCATGTCCGGCTCCAGCCCCAGCAGCGGGCCGGCAAAGAGGATGACGCTCGCCGCGATGGCCGCGCCCGCCGCCGCCGAGGCCAGGTCGATGAGGATGCAGAAGCGCAGCACGCGGTTGAGCGCGTCGCCATCGCCCGAGGCCAGATGCGGCTGGCCATAGCGCACGACGATCTGCCAGCTGTCGAAGCTGACCAGCGTCTTGATGACGTTGGCAGCGCTCAAGACCAGGGCGAAACGGCCGAAATCGGCGACGCCCAGCGTGCGGGTGACGATGGCGAGATAGGCGAGGCTCAGGACCGCGCCCACGCCCTTGCCGCCCAGCAGCCAGCCGGTATTGGCCAGGATGCGGGCGAAGGCGTCGGCCGCCGCGCCTGATCCGCGCTTGAATATCACTTGAGTGCCGGCCCTTCCTGTCCCCAGCCGGTCGTCCGGCGGAGCCTATCTAGGGGCTGAGGCGGCCGGTTTGAAGCCGCCTTTTTTTCGGCCCAATTGCGGGCTAAAGCCGCGCGCCATGACGATCAGCAAAGCCATCATCCTTTCCGCCGGCCAGGGATCGCGCCTGTTGCCGCTGACGCGCGACGTGCCCAAATGCATGATCGATTTCAATGGGCGGAGCCTCATCAGCTGGCAGGTCGCCGCGCTGGTCGCCAATGGCGTGACCGATATCGTGGTGGTGACTGGGTTCCGCACCGAGCGCGTCGAGGACCATGCGTTGCAGCTGTATCGCGACACCGGCGCGCGCATCCGCACCGTGTTCAACCCCTTTTTCCAGGTGGCCGATAATCTGGGCACCTGCTGGATCGTGCGGGAGGAGATGGACCGGGACTTCATCATCCTGAACGGCGACACCATCGTGTCGGACGAGATCGTCGCAAAGCTGGTCACCGGCGCGAAGGACGCGATCACCGTCACCGTCGATGTGAAGCCGCAGGGCGATTATGACGACGATGACATGAAGGTCAGCCGCGACGCGGATGGGCGGCTGCACGCGATCGGCAAGCGGTTGCTGCCGCCCGACACCAATGCGGAATCGATCGGCATGCTGGCCTTCACCGGCGAAGGGCCGGCGATATTCCGCAACCAGATCGACCAGATGATGCGCACGCCCGAGGGCGTCGAACGCTGGTATCTGCGCGCGATCGACATCATCGCCAAGGGCAATCGCGTGGGCACCGTGTCGATCGAGGGGTTGGAGTGGCAGGAGGTCGACTTCCCCCAGGATGTGGAAGCGGCGCAGGCGCTGACGGCCAAGTGGATCGCGGAAGGACGTTACGCGCGATAACGGGCGGGGGCCGGCGGGCTTGCCTGCGGCAGGGCGCTGGGTTAAGGGGCGCGCATTCGCATGGACCCGGTGCAATTCCGGGTGGCTATTCCGGCCGCCGATCCGCCGGACAACATCACACATGATTTTTCAGACTGCGCGGGCGATCCGCGTCATGTGCCTTGTTGTGGACATTCAGACATCATGACAGATAATCTCATCCGCTACCGGCAGGAGTGGTTCAGCAGCGGCGCGGGTGCGCGCCGCGACATATTGGCGGGCATCGTCGTCGCGCTGGCGCTGATCCCCGAAGCCATCGGCTTTTCCATCATCGCGGGCGTCGATCCGCGCGTCGGCCTCTATGCCTCGGTCGCGATCGCGATGACGATCGCGCTGATCGGCGGGCGGCCGGGCATGATTTCGGCCGCGACCGCCGCCGTCGCCGTGCTGGTGACGCCGTTGGTGCGCGAGCATGGCGTCCAATATCTGTTTGCCGCGACGATCCTGATGGGCATCGTGCAGGCGGTTGCCGGGCTGTTGCGGCTGGACCTGCTGATGCAGTTTGTTTCGCGATCCGTCATCACCGGCTTCGTCAATGCGCTGGCGATCCTGATATTCCTGGCGCAGCTGCCGCAGCTGACCAATGTCGGCTGGGAAACCTACGCCATGGTCGCGGGCGGGCTGGCGATCATCTATGGGTTTCCCCGGATCACGGCGGCGGTGCCGTCGCCGCTGGTCGCGATCCTGGTGCTGACCGCGATCAGCATTGCCTTGGGCCTGCCGGTCAATATGGTCGGCGACATGGGCAAGCTGCCCGAAGGGCTGCCGAGCCTGGCGCTGCCGCAAGTCCCGCTGACCTGGGAAACGCTGCGCATCATCGCGCCCTATTCGGTGACGATGGCGGCGGTGGGGCTGCTGGAATCGCTGCTGACCGCGCAGATAGTCGATGACATGACCGACAGCGACAGCGACAAGAAGCGCGAATGTTTCGGTCAGGGGGGCGCGAACATCGTGTCGGCCATGCTGGGCGGCATGGGCGGGTGCGCGATGATCGGGCAGTCGGTCATCAATGTGACGTCGGGCGGGCGCGGGCGGCTGTCCACATTCGTCGCGGGCGCGTTTTTGCTGTTCCTGCTGGCGGTGCTGGGGCCGTGGGTCGGGCGGGTGCCGATGCCTGCGCTGGTCGCGGTGATGATCATGGTGTCGATCGGCACCTTCAGCTGGAATTCGATCCCCAATTTGCGGCGGCATCCGCCGACATCGTCGGTGGTCATGCTGGTGACGGTGGTGGTCGTGGTAGCGACGCGCGACCTGTCGCTGGGCGTGCTGGCGGGCGTGCTGCTGTCGGGCATCTTCTTTGCCGGCAAGGTGCAGCGGATGTTCGGCGTGGAGCGGAGCGAGGACGCAGGCCGGGCGACCTATCGGGTGACGGGGCAGATATTCTTCGCGTCGGTCGATCGCTTCACCCGCGCCTTTCAGGACGAGAGCGGGACGCAAGCAGTGTTGATCGACGTGTCAGCCGCGCATTTCTGGGACATTTCGGGCGTGGGCGCGCTGGACAAGGTGGTGGCGAAGCTGCGCGCGCAAGGCGTGGCGGTGGAGGTGGTCGGCTATAACCGGGCGAGCGCCGACCTCATCGACCGGTTCGCGCTGCACGACAAGACCGGGGTGGAGATGGGCGTTGTGCCGCATTGAACAGGGTTGCGTTCAACTACTGATGTGACATGGTCCGGCTCCAAGCAAGAGAGGAGTCGGACCGATGATCATTCATGGCGCCAGAGTATCGCCCTTCGTACGTAAAGTGCTTGTTTTCGCGAGCGAAAAGGGGATCGAAACGGAGGCGCGGATGGCCGGGTTCGGTCGCGGCGATCCGGGCTATCTGGACGGGTCGCCCTTTGGCAAGATCCCGGCGCTGGAGGATGGCGACTTTCTGCTGTGCGATTCGACCGCGATCATAACCTATATGGATGCGTTGCATCCCGAACCCAATCTGATCCCGACCGAGGCCAAAGCGCGGGCGCGCACAATCTGGTTCGAGGAATTTGGCGATACGATCGCGCAGCAGGTGGGGCAGAAGATATTCTTCAACCGGGCAGTGGCGAAGCGATTGAAGCGCGAACCGGACCTAGCGGCGGCGGACTTGGCAGAAGCCGAGGAAATGCCGAAAATCTACGATTATCTGGAGAAGGTGCTGCCGGAGAGCGGCTGGCTGGTGGAGGATCGCTTCACCCTGGCGGATTTGGCGGCGGCGTGCCCGATCATCAATGTGGGCTATTGTTCGGACGGGCTGGACGCGGCGCGCTGGCCCAGGGTCGCGGCGTGGCTGGCGGCGGTGAAGGCGCGGCCGAGCATGGCGGCGGCGTTGGAGGAAGAAGCGCCGGCGGTTCGCGCCATGCTGGAGAATTAACCTATATGGCACTTTTCTCTTGACATCGTCACGCTGTTCCGGCAGATAGGTCGATATTGGGAAAATGTGAGTCGCCAGGGCGGCGCGAGAGCAGGTCGGTTCCGAAAGCGGGGCCGGCCTTTTTCGTGCCGGGCGGATGGGGTGGGGGAATCGGGCGATGGCGGGGATGGAGACTGGGACGGGGATCGAAACGCGGCTGGTGCCGCAGCGGCAGGCGAGGGCGGACGGCGCGCGCGTGCAGCAGCGACAGGCGCGCAAGGACAGCTGGACGCTGGAAGAGGAGCGCGACTTCCTGTTGGCTTTGGCGGAATATTGCAATGTCAGCGAGGCAGCGCGGTCGATCGGCAAATGCCGGCAGGGCGCCTATGCGCGGCGCAAGCGCCGGATCGCCTTTGCCCGCGCCTGGGACGCGGCGCTGGAGGAAGGCTATTGCGAGCTGGAGATGATGTTGATGCGCGCGTCGCTGTTCGGCAGCGAGAGCGAGGAGATCGTCATGGATGGCGATGGGGCTGTGAAGACCCGCAAGGTCAAGCGCGCGCCGAACCTTGCCGTTGGGCTGCGGCTGTTGCAGCATCACCGTGCCCGCGTGACGCAGATCCGCGCGGCCAAGGGGCGCAAGCGAAGCGGGCCGGACAGCGCC
>NZ_DJDV01000098.1:0-179327 GCF_002431195.1 Sphingobium sp. UBA5915
CCAACATAACTGTCGTCACACACCTGGAACCACGCCGCCGCCGTGGGGTGACAACATCGCTTACGGTATAATAGCGCCTATCCTCGGTAGAGGAACGGACTGGATCAGGCTGCCACGACTGGAAGACTAATGGCGAGGTTTCGCTGACGGTGTGAACCGCGCCGGGTCTGCCGGAGGCTGTTTGGTTTAAGTTACGCAGCCATGGAGACGTCGTCCAGCATGGCGTAATATTGTGCTTCGGGTTCAGCAGGCGGGATGTTGCCGATGGGTTCGAGAAGGCGGCGATTGTTGAACCAGTCCACCCATTCGAGCGTCGCGTATTTAACGGCTTCAAAGGATCGCCACAGTCCTCGCCGGTGGATCACCTCGGCCTTGTAAAGGCCGTTGATAGTCTCGGCCAAGGCGTTGTTGTAGCTGTCGCCAACACTCCCGACCGATGGCTCGATCCCAGCCGTCGCGGTCAAAGAGCTTCGTGGATATGGTCAGGGAATGGAATGACAACATTCCGCGGGTCCGGGCTGCAGGCCGAGGCGCGCATCTGGTGGCAGGGGCTGTACGCGCGTGAGGCAGAGCGAAATCCCGAACGCCAGCAATACAAGCCCAGCCGCGAACGAGACGACGCCCGGCCAGCCCGCATAGGTCCAGGCATAGCCTCCGGCAGAACCGAGCAGGCTCGCACCGATATAGAGGCTCGTCAGATAAAGGGCGGCAGCCTGGGCGCGATGGGTGCGAGCGCGCCGTGCGACCCATATCGACGCGATGGAATGGCCCCCGAAGAAGCCTGCGGTTATGACAGCGATGCCAAGGACGAATGCAGCCAGGGGCTCCGTCACGAGCAGCGCAAGGCCAAGAATGAACCCGCAAATCGGGATCCACAAGGTTCTGCGCGGTCCAAAGCGCCCGGACGCGGTTCCGGCCCACGCTGAGCTGAAAGATCCCACGATGTAGAGGAGGAAGATCGCGCCTACGGTTGCCTGGTCAAGCGAATAGGGCGGGGCAAGGAGGTGAAAGCCTGCATAATTGTAGATCGTTATAAATGCGCCCATCAGCAAAAATGCCTCGAGGAAAAGCCATGGCAAGGCGAGGTCTGAAAAGATCGAATGAAGGCTTTTGATAAATGATCGAGGCGAATGGCTCCGCTTGCGAAAATGCCGCGCGACGGGCGCCAGCCGCCAGAAGGCGATAGCGAGCAGAAGCGCTATCAGGCCGGTCGCGGCGACCGCCGTTCGCCACCCGGCAAACTGCGTGATCACGCTGATGAAGAGACGGCCGCTCATGCCGCCTATGGCGGAACCCGCAATATACAGGCCAAGAGCGCGTCCGATCGCTCCGTCCTCCACTTCTTCACTGATATAGGCCATGGCCGACGCAGGGATGCCGGCGAGCGCCAGACCGCAGAAAAATCGGGCAGCCAGGAAGCCACCCCAGCCCGGAGCCAGCGGGGCGACGATCGTGAAGAGGCTTGAGCAGAGCAGCGCCATGACCATGACGGGCCGTCGGCCGATACGGTCGGATATCAAGCCTGCCGCGATCAACGTAAGCGCCATTGTCCCGGTCGCGACAGAGATAGCGAGGCTCGCCTTTTCCGCGCTGAGGCCGAAATCGAGGCAAAAGACCGGGAGCAGCGGTTGCATCCCATAGAGCAGCGCAAATGTCGAAAAGCCTGCAACGAGCATCGCTATACTGAGTTGCCGAAATGCGCTGGACCCTGACTTGATCTTCTCCATATCCACCAGAAACATCCTAGTCAGCTGTCGCTAGCGACAAGAGGGCGGTCCAAGGCTGCTGCTACGCATCGTGCCCCGACCACCGCGCCGGCGCATCTGCCTCTCTTGCCGGGGTAGCCGACGGTAACCAAGCGCCGGCCCGCCGAGGCGGCGCCGTTCTGCTCAGCGCTCGATACACATCGATACGCCCATGCCTCCCCCCACGCACAGGGTGACGAGGCCTTTTTTTGCTCCCCGCTTGCCCATCTCGTAGATAAGGGTGGTAAGGACACGGGCTCCCGATGCGCCGACCGGATGGCCGATCGCAATGGCGCCGCCGTTCACGTTCACCTTCGCCGGATCCCACCCAAGCTCATGACCTACGGCGATCGCTTGGGCCGCGAAAGCCTCGTTCGCTTCGATCAGGTCAAGGTCTCCGACTGACCAGCCCGCCCCTTGCAGCGCCTTCCGACTGGCTGGGACTGGCCCGATGCCCATGATCGACGGATCGACGCCGCAGGTTGCGAAACTCGCGATACGGGCAAGGACCGGGGCGTCGCGCCGAGCTGCCTCGGCTGAGCTCATCACGATCAGCGCGGCGGCGCCGTCATTGATACCGCTGGCGTTACCCGCCGTCACCGTCCCGTCCTTCCGGAAAGCGGGGTGCAAGTCGCGCATGGCTTCGATCGTCGCGCCCTCCCGGATATATTCATCCTGGTCGACGATATGCTCGCCCTTGGCGTTCTTGACGGTAACGGGCACGATCTCATCGCTGAACCGACCCGAAGCGCGGGCAGCTTCTGCCTTGTTCTGGCTAGCGACGGCGAAGGCGTCCTGTGCCTCGCGGCTGATCTGATATTTCTCAGCGAGGTTTTCGGCAGTCATACCCATGTGATAATTGTGGAATGCGTCAGTGAGGCCGTCGAAGATCATGGTGTCGATAAGGGAGACCGCTCCCATCTTCACGCCGCCACGCAGATATTGAGCATGAGGCGCCATAGACATGCTTTCCTGGCCGCCCGCTACAAGGATGTTCGCGTCACCTGTCTGGATGGCCTGGGCCGCAAGAGCGACGGCGCGGAGGCCCGAGCCGCAAAGCTGGTTGAGGCCGATGGCGGTCGTTTCAACGGGGATGCCGGCGCTTATTGCAGCCTGTCGAGCGGGGTTCTGTCCCTGTCCCGCCGTCAGGATCTGCCCCAATATGACTTCGTCAATTTCCTGCGGCGCGACCCCCGACTGAATGAGGGCCGCCTTGATCGCCTGCCGCCCCAACTCATGCGCACTCGTCGTCCGGAACGCGCCCATGAAACTTCCCACAGGGGTGCGCTTCGCAGCAGTGATCACGATATCGCGCATTGCAAATTCCTCTTTAGAGTTAACGCCCCGTGCCAGTCGCGCATGTTGCGACGTGCGTTGGCCTCCCCGCTCAGCGAGCGCCTTCGATCATGTCCGGCCGACCCATTGGCCCGCGCGCAGCTACGCGATGTTCCGCGTTATTCGCCCGCATGCGTGCCAAAGCGCGATGCTGGCCGATGCTCATGCAACAGGGACCGGCTGACTGTCGTGTTGACTTTCTGCAAACGCGCCCGATTTGATCTGGGTGTCGATCCAGTCCGCGTCGAAACCGGCGTCGGCGAGAATCTCGCGGGTGTGCTCGCCTATGTGCGGAGCAATCCCGGAGGGGCATTCCGGAGCGCCGGGAACCGTTGCAATGGGCATCCGGCCAAAGCCCTTCGTCTCCACCCAATGGTAAAATTCGCTTTCGGTCGCGTGCGGATCCTCAAGCCAGTCCCCGTAGGTCTTCACCCCCTCAACCATGACGTCGGCGTCGCGCAGCCTGGCAACGACATCTGTCGTAGCGAATCTCTTGAAGGCCTCCCGAAGTTTCTCGTTGATTTCCTTCGTATATTTCAGCCGATCATTTGGCGTTGGCCAGCGCGGATCCTGCGCCAGCGCTTCACAATCGACCGCCTTGCACACCGCAGCGAAGTGATTCGGCCGCATCCCGTTGATCACGACGTAATCGTCTGCCGTCTCGTACATGCCTGCCGGCACATAGAGAGGCGTCGTGCGACCACCGGTGTCGACAAATTCCATGATCTTCGCGGCCTGAAAGGCAGCCGCGGCCTGCGCTAGGCTGATGTCGAGATAAGCCCCGCCACCAAATCGTAGCCGCTTTATCAATGCAGTGCTGATAGCCTGATAGGCGTAGAGGCCGGTCAGGCCATCGATGACGATCATACCGTTACGATGCGGGCGACCATCGTCGGTATGGTTCATCTTCATCATGCCGGAATAGGCCTGAATGAGGGC
The DNA here is from genome assembly GCF_002431195.1 of Sphingobium sp. UBA5915. NCBI lineage: Bacteria > Pseudomonadati > Pseudomonadota > Alphaproteobacteria > Sphingomonadales > Sphingobiaceae > Sphingobium > Sphingobium sp. UBA5915. The sequence goes on from NZ_DJDV01000098.1 coordinate 4,020, forward strand.
ATCGGTCGCAGGGGCGGCCGTGTTCGGACCCTTTTGGCCATAACCCGAAACCGACGCATAGATGATGTCGGGGTTGATGCGGCGCACCTCTTCATACCCAAGGCCGAGCCTTCCGATGACGCCGGGGCGGTAGCTTTCGATAAAGATGTCGGCCTGGGCGGCGAGCTTAAGTGCCGCTTCGCGGCCGCCTTTTGATTTGAGATCCAGTGCGATCGAGCGTTTCCCGGAGTTGAAAGCCAGATAATGGATCGTTTCCTCACCGACCTTGCGTCCCAGCACGCGGCCCCAATCGCCTTCGAGGGGTTCGATCTTCATGACATCCGCGCCATGCAGAGCCAGCAGGAACGTCGCATGCGGACCCGCAATGCCCTGACTTGCGTCGAATACCTTTATTCCCGAAAGTGCCTTTTCCAACGTCTTACTCCCACAGCCATTTTTGGCCGATTGTTGCTCAAGATCTGCTTTGTATGAAAGCAATTGCCGATGCGACTAGCCTCGGATTAACCGTCGGCAAGACGAGGGTTAGGCCGCGTAAACATGCTGTTGATCGCCTCTTGTAGCGCATCTGGCTCACGCCGCCTCAAACTGCGCCGACCGACGTTCGGTAAAGGCCGAAACCCCTTCCGCGAAATCCCGGGTCTGGGTCATGAGCGGGACCATCGCTGCCTCCAGCGTCAGGGCCTGCTCGAGTGTCTGGCCTGCCGCTGCGGCAAATTGCCTCTTGGCCATCGCGAGCGCCAGTCCTGGACCGCTGGCAAGGGCGCGCGCATGGCACAAGGCTGCGGCGATAGCCTCTCCAGGCTCAACTGCCTCAAGCGCCAGACCTTGTCTCGCCGCTTCGCTGCCCGATACCGGCGTAGCGGAGTAGATGATCGACTTCGCACGCATCAGCCCGACATGTCGCGCAAGCAGGAAAGATGCAGCGCCATCGGGCGCAAGACCGAGATTGCGGAAGCCGAAGATGAAGCGCGCATCATGGGCTGCAATCACAAAGTCACAGGAGAGCGCCATCGACCAGCCAACTCCCACGCATGCTCCTTCAACGGCAGCAATGACCGGCTTTTCTATTCCAGCCAGAGCGTGGATCATCCTATGCGCGCGGGTCACCGCGGCCATCGAGCCCGGCACGCCTCCCGCGCCGATCGCGTCGATGTCCGCGCCCGAGCAGAATGACTTTCCGCGTCCTGCAAGAACGACCGCGCGAACATCCCTGTCGTCATGGACGTGGTGGAAGGCGTTTTCCAGGTCGATCCGCATCTGAGGGGTGAGGGCATTATGCTTTTCCGGCCGGTCGATGAAGACCGTTGCAACGCCGCCTGCTGTATCGACAGTGATCATGAGGCGATCAGCCGCCCCTTCCGGTCGCCGCGGGCAGCAGCGACCGCGCGCTTGGCGCCATGTCCTGCCAAAAAGGATCGTTCTGAAGCACAAGCCACGACCGTCTCTCTTATTTTTTCGATGAGGGCTGAGCCCTTCCCATCCTTCCATACGATAATCTTGGTTGTGCAATACTAATTTGTCAACTATGAAAGGTAGGACCACGGAGAGATGAATGCACGACATTTGTGAGCAGATGGCTGAAACGCTTGACCGCATCCTGAGCGACCGGACCGCAAGTAAGGATTTCGTACCCGGCCAGATCGATTTGAAGGCGGCAGGCCTCCTCGCGGAGGCCGGCTTTGAAGAGGCGTTGTTGTCCTCTAAGGCTGGCGGCTATGATCTGCCGCCCAGGGATTTCCTCCCCACATTGCGCGTCATTGGAAAATTTCCCGCGCTGACGCCAACGGTCGATCGTATGTTCGGCCGGTGGCTCGCAGGCGAGGCTGGGCTGGCTTGCGATAGGGCGACGTTTGCTTCGGGCGAAGGCCTGAACCGGTTCAATCTAGACACTGGCGGCTGGCACCTTGCTGGCCACGCCAGGCGAATTCCTTGGGCGAGACAGGGCGACTCCATAGTGATCGTGCGCGACACGGAAGAGGGGAGCAAACTTGCGATCCTGACTCCGGCCGCCGCTAGAGTGATCCAGGGTTCAAATCTGGGCGGTGAACCACGCGATACGGTGACACTGGATGACGTCGTTGCCGCCGAGATGGTCGGAACATTGCCCGCTACGCTCAACGAGCGCGGAGTGCGCGCCAATGCCGCGGCGATCCGATGCCAGCAGCTTGCGGGCACAGCCGCGCATGTTCTTGCGCTAACCATTTCCTATGTGAACGAGCGGCAGCAATTTGGACGTCCGCTGGCGCGATTCCAGGCGATCCAACACCAGATCGCAACGATGGCAGGCGAGGTGGTTGCCGCAGGAGCTGCTGCTGACATCGCTGCTGAGGCTTTCGGGGTCGATCCCGATATCGAAATGATCGCCGTGGCCAAGATTCGGTGCGGCGAAGCGGCCGGAAAGGTCGCAGGCGCTGCCCACCAGCTTCATGGGGCCATCGGATATACCGAGGAACACAGATTGCATCGACATACAAAGCTGCTGTTTGCCTGGCGCGACGAATATGGAAGCGAGGCGAGCTGGGCGCGCATCCTGGGGGAGCAGGTGATCGCTCGTTCCGCCAATGGCCTCTGGTCTACGCTCGTTCCTGCCCAGACACCCGTTCTGATCAGGAAGGAGGCGGTCGATGCTTGATGTTCTCGATTTCGCGCCGCCGCCGCGCCTCGACGCGCAGGACCTCCGACTGGAAGTGCGCGACTTTCTGGCGCAGGAGATCGCCGACCGCTTGCCGCGTGAGCGGGCGGAGTCCTGGAACGGCAGCGATCCCGAGTTCAGTCGCAAGCTCGGTGCCCGGGGGTGGATCGGGATGACCTGGCCCAAGCGCTATGGCGGCCACGAGCGCAGCGCCCTCGATCGCTACGTCATCATGGAAGAACTTCTGGCGGCCGGAGCGCCGGTCGGCGCGCACTGGATCGCCGATCGTCAGAGCGGTCCGCTGCTGCTCAAGGCAGGCAGCGAGCAGCAGCGTCAGGACATCCTTCCTAGGATCGCGTCAGGCGAATGCTATTTTTGCATCGGCATGAGCGAGCCTGATTCCGGGTCCGATCTAGCTGCTGTGCGCACCCGCGCGGTACAGGAGAATGGCGGATTTCGCGTCAATGGCACGAAATTGTGGACCACGAACGCGCATCGCGCGCACTATATGATCCTCTTCTGCCGCACCGATGGCGGAAGTGAGGCGCGGCATGATGGCACGAGTCAGTTTCTGCTCGACCTGGCAACACCGGGCGTAACGGTACGCCCAATCATCGATATGACCGGCGCGCATCATTTCAACGAGGTCGTTCTCGAAGACGTCTTCCTGTCGGACGATAAGCTCATCGGCAAGCGCGGCGACGGCTGGGAGCAGGTGATGGGCGAGCTTGCTTTCGAGCGTAGCGGACCTGAGCGCTTTCTCTCGTCCTTCGAGCTGCTCGATCGGCTCGTTCGCATCGTCGCGCGCCATCCCTCCGATCGGGCATCGGTCGCGATCGGTCGGATCATTTCTCATATCACGACGCTGCGCAGGCTCTCCCAGTCGGTGGCGGGCATGCTCGAACGCGGGGAAAATCCTTCGCTGCAGGCTTCCATCGTCAAGGATCTTGGCGCAACCATCGAGCAGGAAATACCCGAAATCGCGCGCCTCCTTGTCGATGTCGAGCCCGAGCAGGACGCAGCGGAAGAATTTGCGGCCGTCATGGCGGTGACATTGCTGTCGGCGCCTGCTTTCTCGCTGCGCGGCGGCACGCGCGAAATCCTGCGCGGTATAATCGCCAGGGGTCTCGGCCTGCGCTGAGGCAACGCAAATCGTTAAGGACATCCCATGACCGAACCGCTCATTCTTGCCGAGACGCAGGATCATGTCACCACGATCACGCTCAATGCGCCGGATCTGCGCAATCCCATTTCCGACCTCGCAACCGTAAACGCTCTCATCGACGCGCTCATGGCGGCCGACGTCGACCAGGAGGTGAGGGCTGTCATTCTGACCGGAGCCGGCTCGGCCTTTTCGAGCGGAGGCAATATCAAGACGATGCGGCCCGGCAAGGGCTTGCGCGGCCATAGCCCGCAGGAAACCATAGCCAATTACCGCGCTGGTATTCAGCGAATTCCCCTCGCTTTCGCCTCGCTTGAGGTGCCGGTCATCGCTGCGGTAAACGGTCCGGCGATCGGTGCCGGTCTCGACCTTGCTTGCATGTGCGATGTCCGCCTTGCAGCCGCGAGTGCGCGATTCGCCGAAAGCTTCGTGAAGCTTGGGATTGTCCCGGGCGATGGGGGGGCATGGCTCTTGCGGCGGATCGTGGGCGAATCGAAGGCCATGGAAATGTCGCTGACCGGCGATATGATCGACGCGGCCGAGGCTCTGCGGATCGGCCTCGTCTCGCGCGTGGTGGACGATGGTGAACTCATGGCAGAGGCGCGTGCGCTGGCCGGTCGGATCGCGGCCAATCCGCCCGGCGCCGTCCGGATGACCAAAAAGCTGATCAGGATTGCCCGAACCGATGACATCGCCGCGCTGCTCGACGCATCGGCAGCGATGCAGGCGGCCGCCCACGAGACCAGCGATCATGCCGAGGCGGTCAGCGCCTTCCTCGACAAGCGTCGACCCCTCTTCACCGGACGGTAGAAGTGGGCGTTACGCGACTTCGCTGCGGGGGTGCGTTGCTACAAACCGCTCGAGCGCCCCGATGTGGCGGCGCAGTTTCGCCTCAGCCTCATCCTCGTCGTGCTGCCGGATAGCCTCGACGATGGCTCTGCGACCGACCTCGAATTCGGGTTCGAGAACCACGTCGGTTTGTTCGAGCAGCGCGCGTACGGTCGAGGTCAGGGACGAGATGATGACGACGAGGACGTCGTTGTGCGCCGCCTTGCCGAGAAGCTCATAGAAGGCGCCGATATGGGCAATGGCCTCGTCGATTCGGCCTCGCTCGTAAGCGCTGCGCGTGTCGGAGATGTTGGTCTCCAGATCGACAAGATCGCTCAGCGTCGCCCGGCCGCAGGCCGTGCGGACGGCCAATGTCAGGAGGGCGCTACGGACTTCGGTCAGTTGCTCGAGCGGCACCTTGGAAAGGAAGAGAAGATCGTGCATCGAACGGGAAAGGCCATCGGCGCTTGCATGGCGAACATAGGCGCCGCCGCCGACGCCCTTTTCGAGCGACAGGATGCCCGACATTTCGAGAGAGCGCAGGGCCTCGCGAATGGCTGACCGGCTGACGCCCAGTTGGCTGGCCAATTCCCTTTCGGCGGGTAAACGATCCCCGGGGCTGATTCGTCCGGCGGCCAATTCCTCGCGAATCCTGTCGCAGACTTGCTCAAAGACCCGCGGTGCCTTCCGCTTGGCAGTGGCTGTTTGCTGTGCTGTGGTCGTCAAACTCTATTTACCCGCAATGTTTGGTTGAACTGTCATACGCGCTATCTGGCTGTTTGGCTCGCAAACATGAAGAGGAACATGCGACCATGGCAAACCTTTCCCCCGGACCCCTCAACCTTCCCCCCAAACGCCCCGACGTCCGGGATGCGCTGCTTCAGGCGGCGAGCGAACTGATCATCGAGCGCGATACGCTCGAGGTCGCGTTGACCGACGTCGCGCAGCGCGCATCCGTGAATTCCGCCCTGATACAATATTATTTCGGAAACAAGGACGGGTTTTTGCTCGCCCTTCTGGAGCGCGATATCGGCGATGCGGTACGTCGGATGCGCATCCTGCTGGCGAGCGACGGGAGCGCGCTCGACAAGCTGACGACGCATCTATCCGGTCTTGCGCGTGCCTATCATCGTGTCCCGTATCTCAACCGCCTCCTGCGGTTGATCTCCAATGCCGCGGAAGAAGAGGTCTTCGGAGAACTGGTCCGTAGACTGGTCGACCCGATGTGCAGCTTCTACCGCGAAGTCATAGCGCAGGGTGTCGCCGCCGGCGAATTTCGCCAGGTGGATCCGGTCTTTCTCTATTTCACGGTCGTGGGCGCCTGCGACCAGCTTTTCTCGAACCGCCGACTTTTCAACCAGCTCGCGGCTGGGGGCCGCACCACTGACGCCGCCCTGCGCGAGTTTACCGACTATCTCGTCAAGCTGGTGTTCGATGGAATTAAAATGCGGGCCTGACGCACCGCCTCTCCGTTGTGGCTAGACCTATTGCATTATCATAGATAAGAAAGGTCGGACCACAAGAATCCCGGGGAGAGGGCATGGATAGAGTTGATCGTTCGCCCGAGACGGGTGCGGCTCCTTCGCGGCAGCCACGAGCCTGGTATATCGTGGGGCTGCTCACGGCTCTTGCGGTCCTGTCGTTTCTGGACCGTTATATCCTGGCTCTCCTGGCCGCGCCGTTGGCCAAGGATCTGCGGCTTTCCGATTCGCAAGTTGCACTCGTCATCGGGCTGGCTTTCGCCGTGGTTTATGCGGTTGGCGGCATTCCTATCGCGCAACTGATCGACCGGTATCGCCGCAAGCCGATCCTCGTGGTCGGAGTGCTTCTCTGGAGCGGCCTCACAATTGCTGCGGCTTTTGCCCAGAGCTTCACGACGCTTCTCATTTGCCGTGCCGGTGTGGCTCTGGGGGAGGCCGTCCTGGCTCCAGCGGCCATTTCCCTCATCGCCGACCTTTTTCCACATGGACAGCGGGCAACGCCGACATCGGTTTTCGCCTCCGTCACCAGCATCATGAGCAAGGGAGCGTTCCTGCTCGGTGCTGGCGCCCTGGCAATCGCTTCGATGCTGGATCCCTATGTGCGCCTTGCCAACTGGCGGATGGCGTTGATCATAGTCGGGGTTCCGGGACTTTTCCTGGCGATTTTGGTGGCTTTCACGATGCGCGAGCCTGCGCGGATAGCAGCGCCGAATGAAACCAGGGACGCCGGCGACTTCGCTCCTTTCGTTCGCTATCTTTCGGACAATTGGCGGCTTTATCTGCCCTTCTATGTCGGCGTTATGGCGTTTGGCGTATTCGCCATTGCGGCCGTATCATGGGTTCCGAGCTTGCTCGTTCGCGGCTTCGCGCTGGAGCCCGCCACCGCAGGTCTTTGGATCGGCGTGATCGGAAGTATCTCCGGATTTCTCGGAACGTTTTTCTGGCCATGGCTGGCTGGCCGCTTCGTGCGCGCGGGAAAGCATGGCGCAATTTTCATCGCGATGGCGCTGGCCGGGGCGGTCCTCATTTTTGGGGCGGGACTTGGCTATGCCAATGCATCGCTCGCGGTCGTTCTTGCGGGTCTAGCTGTGGCCCAGTTCGCTACTTCGGCCGGCGCCGCTATGCCACCACTCGCGATTCAAGCTTTCGGACCGCCCCGGATGCGAGCCAAGCTGACCTCGCTCAATCAGATCGCGATACACCTTATCGGATCGTCCCTGGGCCCACTTGCCGTCGCATGGCTTGCCCTGGGTTGGCCCGGCGCGCCGCGAGCGCTCGGCTACGGCTTGGCCGCGCTCGGTGTTGTGACCGGCATGGTTGGTTCTCTGAGCCTGGTTTGGGCTTCGCGCGCCGCGCGCACGCTTTCGCAGCCTGGCGTCGCCATGACGCCCGCTCCACAATCCATTTGACATTGTTATTTGATGGAATAATAATGGTAGGACCACGAAACAGAGACAAATTATGCCGAGAGTTCACTTCATTTCCGCCGACGGCGAGACCCAGGATATTGACGGCGATGATGGCATTTCAGTGATGGAGACTGCCGTTCAGGCCGGGATCGATGGGATCGACGCGGACTGCGGAGGGGCATGCTCCTGCGCGACATGCCATATTTACATCGATGACGCCTGGATGAGCCGTGTTCCACCGGCTGAAGCGGTCGAGGAAGAAATGCTCGACTTCGTACGGGACCGCCAGCCCGAATCGCGCCTGTCGTGCCAGGTCGTGCTGGGACCCGATCTGGATGGCCTGACCGTCCGAATTCCCGCTACCCAGCGATGATCAACTCCAGAAGGGATCAATTCATTATGGCTGATGCTGATCCGAAGATTTCGGGCGCCGCCAAGACCGACGCTATAGTGGTGGAAGACGAGGCGGCGGCGCTGTTTCGTGTCAATCGCCGAGCCTTTACCGACCCGGATATCCTGGCGCGTGAACGCGAGCACATCTTCTCGACGTGTTGGCTCTACGTCGGGCACGCCTCCGAGTTGAAGAAGCCCAACGACTTCCTGACGCGCGATGTCGGGGGGCGGTCGCTGATCTTCAATCGCGATCGCAAGGGTACGTTCCGGGCTTTCTTCAACGTCTGCCCCCATCGTGGTGCCGCCGTCGTGCGGGACAAGGCGGGAAGCGCGATTTCGTTTCGATGCTTCTACCATGGCTGGGCGTTCAACAATAACGGGCAGTTTGGTTCGCGGTTCGAAGCTGATACCTATCCGCCCGACTTCAACTCCGATGGCTGCGCGAACCTCCGCGCAGTGCCCAGGCTCGAGTCTTACGGGGACTTCTGGTTCGTCAACTATTCCTCCTCTGGCGAAAGCCTGGGGGAATATCTGGGCGGAGCCAAGGAGGTACTGGATCTTATCGCGGACCATTCCGAGGTCGGGATGGAGATCGTCGGTGGCACCCAGGAATATAGCATCCGCGCCAACTGGAAGCTGCTCGTCGAGAATAGTTTCGACGGCTATCACGCGTCCGAGACGCACTCGACCTATGTCGACTATCTCGCGGACGCGACCGGATACGGCGCTCAGATGCTGATGACCAATCGTCCTTCGCTCTCGCGGGGCGTCGAGCTCGGCAATGGGCACGCCATGATCGAATATATCGCGGCCTGGGGGCGGCCGGTGGCCCAGTGGATCCCGACATGGGGCGACAAGGGCAAGGCCGTAGTCGACGCCAAGCGCAAGCGCCTCGAAGAACTGCACGGACCGGAGCGGGCGCGCAGGATCGCTCGTGCCAATCGGAATATCGTGATTTTTCCCAACCTCGTCATCAACGACATCATGTCGCTGACCGTGCGGACATTCTATCCCGAAGAACCCGGTCGCATGAACGTGCAGGGCTGGGCCCTCGCACCGGTTGACGAGGAACCAGATTTTCGGCGGACGCGTCTGGAAAACTTCCTCGAATTTCTGGGGCCGGGCGGCTTTGCTACGCCGGACGATGTCGAGGCGCTGGAATCCGCCCAACGCAGCTATCGGACCATCGACGCGCCTTTCAACGATATTTCCCGCGGCATGCGCCGAGCGGAAAAATATCATGACGATGAGGAGCAGATGCGTGTGTTCTGGCGTGAATGGCGCCGCAGGGTGGAAGGTGTGGCATGAGTGCGACAGCAATGACAGCAACCGTTTGGGGTCACCGCGAGGTCGAGGATTTTCTCATCGCTGAAGCCGCGCTTCTCGATTCTTGGGAACTGGATGCGTGGTTTGAACTCTTTGCAGAGGGCGCCACATATGAGGTGCCGCAGGCGGCCGCGCCGGAAGATGCTTCGCCCGAAACCAGTCTGTTCTACATCGCGGACGACTATTTCCGACTTGGTCAGCGCGTTCGGCGACTCAAGAATCCGGAAGCCCATTCGGAGTTTCCTCGATCCGTCTGTGTTCGCGTCGTCAGCAATGTGCGGATCGTGAAGACCGAAGGCAATCGGGCGCATGTCGAGGCTGTTTTCGTGACTTATCGCTCGAAGAACGAGATCACCGACATTTTCCCCGGCCATCACCGCTACATATTGGAAACGCGCGACGATGGGCTGCGCATCGTCTCGAAGCGGTCGACGCTGGCCCTCAACAACCTGCGTCCACAAGGCCGGGTCAGCATCATCCTTTGAATAGCGGCCTCCGCGGCCGCACGGGAGACCCTATCATGGCACTCGCCGACATTCGCTATTCAAGACTGGGCTATGTCGCCCTCAACGTGTCCGACCTGGAGCGCTCCAGCGCCTTCTATCGCACCATAGTGGGGCTCGAGCAGGTGCCTTCGCCGGCAGATTGTGCGCTGTTCCGCTGCAGCGAGCGGCACCATGATCTCGCGCTTTATGAGGGCGAGCCCGGCGTCAAGCGCATCGGCTGGCAGATGGAGAACGACGCGGCGCGCGAAGCGGTCCGGGAAGAATTGAGCGGGCTTGGCATCCCGGTGTCCGATGTCGCTCCGCAGGAACTCGAAGGGCTGGGTATCGAGGGTGCGATCCGCGCCGTCGAGCCCACCACCGGCACGGTGTTCGAGTTCTACACCTCGATGCCGCAGGCCGACAGCCCTTACGAGCCAAACCACACCAAGATCGCTCGGCTGGGGCATCTGGTTCTGACCAGCCCTGATCGGCCGGCGACCGAGCAGTTTCTACTCGATCACCTGAATTTCCGCGTGTCCGATCGCATCGAAGGCGTCGTCACTTTCATGCGCTGCTTTCCAAATCCGCTGCACCATAGTTTCGGTGTTGGAAAGGCGCATGGTGAGAAGCCTGGGTTCCAGCATATCAACTTCATGGTGACCGACATCGACGATATTGGCCGCGCAGTGAACAGGCTGAACGCTCAGGAAGTGCCCATCGTATTTGGGCCTGGACGTCACCCGACCTCGGATTCGATCTTCATCTATTTTCTCGATCCAGATGGCCTGACCGTCGAATACAGCTTTGGAATGGAGGAATTTCCGGAAGTCGGCGATCGCGCGCCACGCGAGTTCCCCTTGAAGCATGAATCCGTCGATACCTGGGGGGGGCGTGCGAAGCGCGAGTTCGGCAAGATAGGCTCGATCGAGACGGCCGGGGGCGACACATGACGTCGCTCGGCGGAAACGTCGCGATCGTAACCGGAGCGGCCAGCGCCATTGGTCTTGCGACCGCAAAGGGCTTGCTGGACGAAGGGGCGAGCCTTGTCCTCGGCGATCTTGATGGCGAGGCGCTCGAGGAAGCCGCCTCGAAGCTTGACGGCGATGTCGCCCTGCTCGCCGGCGACCTGAGCGAAGAGGAGGGGGCGGCGGCGCTTGCCGCGCTCGCGATTTCGCGCTTCGGCCGCCTGGATATCCTTGTCAACAATGCGGGAGGGGGCGTGATCCGGCCCTTCCTCAAGCATACGGCCAAGACGCTCAAGGCGACGATCGATCGCAATCTTTGGACCTGTCTGTGGATGACGAGGGCCGCGCTCCCGCACATGGTGGAGCAAAAATATGGCCGGATCATCAATGTCGGTGCGGATTCGGTGCGTAACGGGCTGCTCGCCCACGCCGCCTATAATGCGGCCAAGGGCGGCGTGCATGCGCTCACGACCGGCATCGCCCGTGAGTTCGCCGAGCTCGACATCACCGCGAACACTGTTGCCCCCGCAATGATCCGCACTCCGATGGTCGATCGCGAGACGGCGGCCGGCAACCCGTTCATCCAGGAATTTATCGACGTCATTCCCAAGGGGCGGGCAGGGGAGCCCGAGGAAGTCGCCTCTCTTATTGTTCATCTGGCAGGTCGCGGCGCTGGCTTCATCACCGGGCAGGTGATCAGCGTCAACGGCGGCAGCACCATGCTCTGAAAGGTTCTCATGATGACCACGAACGAACGACCGCCGCTGCTTTCCGTTGACGTCCTGGGCGGCAAGGTCGCCTATCATGATGTGGGCGAGGGCGGCGTCACCATTCTGCTCCATGGCGGAGGGCCAGGGGCGAGCGGTTTCAGCAATTTCAGCCGCAATATCGGCCCGCTCTCCGCTGGACGCCGGGTGATCACGATCGATCTGCCGGGCTATGGCGGCTCGGACAATCGCGACATCGAAGGCAGTATGTTCGATGTGCTCTCGGCAGTCCTTGTCGGCTTTATGGATGCACTTGATATCCAGAAAGCCAGCCTTGTCGGCAACTCGCTGGGCGGGGGCACATCGCTTCGCACGGCTCTGGACCATCCCGACCGTGTCGAGAAGCTCGTGCTGATGGGCGCCGGCGGCAGCCTTCCCATTCATTCGGTGTTTCCGACACCGGGCCTGATGAAGATGTTCACCTACTATCTGGGTGACGGGCCGTCGGAAAAGAAGCTGCAAGCGATCATCAATGAGCTGGTCTACGATCCGAAGCTGATCTTGCCTGAGCTTTTCCAGCAAAGGCTCGAGGCCAGCATGCGTCCGGACGTGATCGCCAATCCGCCGCTGCGCCAGCGCAAGGGGGCCTCGGCAATCCGCGATGACCTCTGGCGCGAACCGCTGCATAAGGTGAAGCATCCCGTGCTGCTGATCTGGGGGCGCGAAGACAAGGTCATCCCGCTCGACAGCGCCTTTCTCTACCAGAAGACGCTTCCGAACGCGGAGCTGCATGTCTTTCCCCGTTGCGGCCATTGGGCCCAGTGGGAAAAGGCCGATCAGTTCAATGCCCTGGTAGCCCAGTTTCTCGATCGCCCCGCATCCTAAGGTATCGGCTTGCTGTCGTGCGCGCGGCAGCTCGTTCGATCCATTGCCAAGGTAGAGCAGAATGACACAGGAAAAATTTGAAGAACTGGCAACGCGCCTGCGCTCTGCCTATACCGACGGCGGCGTCGATCCCCTGCGCGATGGTCTCACGCCGACCGACGCGCAGGGCGCCTACACCGTCCAACGGCTCAACACCGACTTCTGGGTCGCCGGCGGCCGCCGGATCGTCGGGCGCAAGGTTGGCCTTACCGCCAAGGCCGTGCAAGCACAGCTAGGCGTCGATCAGCCTGATTTCGGTGTCCTGTTCGATGATATGAATATCGCCAATGGCGGCGAGCTGCTCGCCTCGCGCGTCCTGCAACCCAAGGCCGAAGCCGAAGTGGCGCTGATCCTGGGCGCCGATCTTGCCGGTGACGATATCACGCGGGCGGAAGTTGAGGCGGCCGTCTCCGGCGCTATGGCTGCGATCGAAATCGTCGACAGCCGCATTTCCGACTGGAAGATCACCTTTGCCGACACCGTGGCGGACAATGGCTCGTCGGCCTTCTATGTGCTGGGCGACGATGTGCATCCGCTCGACGGCCTTGATCTTTGGACCTGCGGCATGGCGCTCGAGGTCAATGGCGCGGTGGCATCGCTTGGAGCGGGCGCGGCATGCCTCGGGCACCCGCTCAACGCTGCAACCTGGCTGGCGCAGACACTAGCCGCTCAGGGCAGTCCGCTGCGCAAAGGCGACGTCGTTCTGACCGGCGCCCTTGGCCCAATGGTCGCGCTTTCGCCGGGCGACGTCGTGCAGGCGACGATCGGCGGCCTGGGAAGCTGCGGCTTCAGCTATCGGAAGGATTGATCGTTATGAAAACCAAGGTGGCCATTATTGGCTCGGGCAATATCGGCACGGACCTGATGATCAAGGTGATGCGGCTATCGGATGTGCTCGAGATGGGCGCGTTCGTCGGTATCGATCCGGAGTCGGACGGCCTCAAGCGGGCCGAGCGGTTGGGCGTGCCGATCACTGCGGGCGGGATTGACGGGCTGGTGGCGCTGCCGGGCTTTCAGGATATCGAGATCGTATTTGATGCAACCTCGGCAGGCGCCCACAAGAAGCACAACGAGATACTTCAAAGCCACGGCAAACGGGTGATTGACCTCACTCCGGCGGCGATCGGTCCGTACACGATCCCGGCGGTGAACGGTGACGCCAACCTTGATGCGCTGAACGTCAACATGGTGACCTGCGGTGGCCAGGCGACGATCCCGATCGTAGCGGCAGTGAACCGGGTGACGCCCGTACATTATGGCGAGATCATCGCCTCGATCGCGTCGAAGTCGGCGGGGCCGGGGACGCGCGCCAACATTGACGAGTTCACCGAAACGACCAGCCAGGCGATCAAGGATGTTGGCGGGGCATCCCGCGGCAAGGCGATCATTGTCCTAAACCCGGCCGAGCCGCCGCTGATCATGCGCGACACCGTCTATTGTCTCACTGATGATGCGGACCAGGCCGCGATCACCGCGTCCGTCGAGCAAATGGTGGAGGACGTGCGCAAATATGTGCCGGGTTACCGCCTGAAGCAGGCGGTGCAGTTCGAACGCATCGGCCACAACAAGCCGCTGCGCATCCCTGAGATGGACGCCGAGTTCACCGGCCTCAAGGTCAGCGTCTATCTCGAGGTGGAAGGGGCGGCGCATTATCTGCCCGCCTACGCCGGTAACCTCGACATCATGACCTCGGCCGCGCTCAAGACCGCCGAGAAGATCGCGCTTCGCTCTCGCGAACAGGTCGGAGCATGACGATCACCCGTTTTGGCGCGCCCGGCCAGGATCGGCCGGTTCTGATCGACGATGCGGGTCAGGTCCGGGATCTCTCGGCGCATATCAAGACCATTGATGTCGCGCTCGCCACGCCGCAATCCGCCATTCGTGAAGGAGTGATCGCATGAGCTTCGATCCCAAGACCACCAAGCTCTACATCCAGGACGTTACGCTGCGCGACGGCATGCACGCGGTCCGTCACCAGTACGGCCTCGACCATGTGAAGGCGATCGCTAAGGCCCTCGATAGGGCCAAGGTCGACGCAATCGAGGTGGCGCATGGTGACGGCCTGTCTGGGTCGTCGTTCAACTATGGCTTTGGCGCACACACCGACTGGGACTGGATCGGTGCGGTCGCCGAGGTGCTTGAACATAGCGTGCTGACGACGCTGCTGCTGCCGGGCATCGGGACGATCCACGACCTGAAGCACGCCTATGAGATGGGCGTCCGCTCGGTGCGCGTGGCAACGCACTGCACCGAGGCCGACGTCGCCAAGCAGCATATCGAATATGCACGCGGTCTTGGCATGGATGTGTCGGGCTTCCTGATGATGAGCCACATGTCCGAACCCGAGGCGCTGGCTCAACAGGCGAAGCTGATGGAAAGCTACGGCGCGCATTGCGTCTATGTGACAGATAGCGGCGGCGCGATGACGATGGACGATGTCGCCAAGCGCTTCCAGGCCTATGATCGGGTGCTCAAGCCAGAAACCGAGCGCGGCATTCACGCTCATCATAATCTCTCGTTGGGTGTCGCCAATTCGATCGTGGCGGTTCAGAACGGCGCAGTGCGGGTCGATGCAAGCTTGGCGGGCATGGGCGCGGGCGCTGGTAACGCGCCGTTGGAGGTTTTCATCGCTGCGGCCGATGTCGAGCGATGGAATCACGGAACCGACCTTTTCAGCCTCATGGATGCGGCTGAGGATCTCGTGCGCCCGCTGCAGGATCGACCCGTCCGGGTCGATCGTGAAACGCTGAGCTTGGGCTATGCAGGTGTTTACTCGTCCTTCTTGCGTCATGCGGAGAAAGCGGCTTCCGAGCATGGCCTCGACACCAGGGCCATCCTGATCGAACTTGGCCGGCGGAAAATGGTCGGTGGTCAGGAAGACATGATCGTCGACGTCGCGCTCGATATGGTCAAAAGCCGCTGATATGTTCAGGTCGGGCCCTGTAGACGTCCACACGCATGTCAGTCCTGCGGGCTTTCCAGGCGAACCAGAGGGCCAAGGAGCGTGGCCATGCATGTGTCACCGACCAGACGGGCGCATGATCCTCGAGTTTGGGGGTAAGCCCTTCCGCCGCCTCGAAGCGAATTCGTGGGATGCGGCGCAACGCCTCGCTGACATGGATCGGGACGGGATCGCAGTCCAGATCGTTTCCCCGATGCCTGAGCTTTTCTCCTATGGCTTCGACGCTTCGAAGAGCGCGGCGCTTTGTGAACATGTCAACGGGAGCGTGGCGGAACTCGTTTCGCAGGCGCCGGACCGCTTCGCTGGCATCGGTATCGTGACGATGCAGGATCCCGAGCTGGCTGTGAGGCAGGTCTTGGAGCTTCGTTCGCGCTACGGGCTTATCGGCATCGAGATCGGAAGCAATATCGGGGGCCTTTACGCGGGAAATCCCGTTTATCATCCGGTCTATGAGGTGGCAGCCGCCCAGGACCTGCTCGTCTTTGTCCATGCCTTCCATCCGCTGTCGGCCGGCGCGGGGGGACTGGCGGCGAAATGGACGCCATTTGCGGGCTTCATGAATGACATTGGCGTTTCCGCCCTGTCATTCATCGAGCAGGATGTGACCGGAAAATATCCAGGCCTCAAACTCCTTTTCAGCCATGGTGGAGGAACGCTGGCCAGCCTGTTGGGCCGGCTCGAAAAGGGCTTTGCAGCGACCCAGGGCTATGGCGGGATGACGCGCTCGCCCCGCGCGATCGTGAAGGATTTCCTGTATGACAGTAACGTCTATGATCCGACCCTCCTGTCTTACCTGGCCACGCATTTCGCGCCTGGACGACTCATGCTCGGAACCGACTATCCCTATGATATCAGGCAGGACGAACCCCTCTCCTTCCTGAAAGAAACAGGGCCCGCCGCAGCAGGTATCGACGCGGCCGGCGCGGCGCTTCTGAAGATTTTTTAGGCACAGCTCAGGGCAGGGAGTTCGCACAATCTGGCGTGGTCCTACCAAATGTGTTTTGATAAATATCAATGGTCGTATAAAGCTTGGCGCAGAGTGATTCGCGCGCCAGTCTGGCGGCGAAGAGGCAACAGAACCTCAAGACCAATGGGAGGGATAAATGGGTAAATCTGCAGTTCGAAATATCATGCTCCTGGGCACCGCGATCGGTGCCCAAGTCGTTTTGCCGCATAGCGCTCGAGCGCAAACTGTGAGTGAACAGCCCCCCGCAACCCCTGATACGAGTGCATCGGACGGCCAGCCCGAGGCTGCGGACATCGTCGTGACAGCCAACAAGCGTTCTCAGACCCTGAGGGACGTTCCAATGTCGATCACCGCTGTGGGAGGCTCGGAACTTGCCAGCAAGGGCATCAACAACGTGGCGGATCTGGTAAAGATCACGCCCGGGTTGAGCTATGTCGAAAGTGGCAACTCGGTGCCCGTATTCTCGCTGCGTGGCGTGGGTTTCTTCGATACCGCGCTTGGCGCGCGCCCCACCGTCAGCGTCTATGTCGATGAAGCGCCGCTGCCGTTCTCGATCATGACCGCGGGCGCGGCTTTCGACCTCGAGCGCGTAGAGGTCCTCAAAGGGCCGCAGGGAACGCTTTTTGGACAGAATGCGACCGGCGGCGCGATCAACTATATTGCGGCTAAGCCCAAGAGCGAACCGGAAGCCGGCGTGACGGCGAGCTATGCGCGCTTTGGCACTTTCGATGCAACGGGCTATGCGACTGGCGCTCTCACCTCGACACTCAACGCCCGGATCGCCGTGCGAACGGTCCAGGGCGGCGCCTGGCAGCGCAGCTACACGCGTGATGACAAGCTGGGAGACCAGAATTTCACGCAAGGACGCTTTCTGCTTGACTGGCAGGCAAGCGAGAAAGTGCGCTTCGCGCTCAATCTCAACGGCTTTGTCGACAAGGGTGAGACGCAGGCCGGTCAGTTGATCGGTATCGCGGCGACCAGACCGCAGTCGCTTGGCGTGGTGCCTCTCCTCACCAGCTATCCCGTTTCGCCATCGAATGATCGGGCGGCAGACTGGAATGCCGACCAGGGCTTACGGCGCGACAACCGGTTCTATCAGGCCTCGCTCCGCAGCGAGATTGAGATGTCGGATGATTTCACGCTGACCTCTCTCACCTCCTATTCGGACATGCGCATCAGGCAGGTTGTCGACCTTGATGGCACCGCGCTCAGCAACGCGCTTGGCCGCATCAAGGGCAATGTTTCGTCCTTCTTCCAGGAGGTGCGGATCACCGGCAAGACTGGCCCCTTGGAAAGTATCTTTGGCGTCAACTATGCCCACGATCGCTCGAACGAGGATGATATCTTCGAATATCCGTATTCGACTGCGTCACAAGCGCTGCTGCCGACAGCTCTGTTCACCGCGACGAGACCAACGGGTACGCAAGTCTTCGACACGATGGCGGTGTTTGGTAATGCGGACCTGGCCGTCACTGACCAGATCACCTTGCATGGCGGTGTCCGTTACACCTTGGCCGATCTCGACTACAAGGTCTGCACGCGTGCGGCCAATCAGGCCGCGGCCGATGGTCAGACGGCCCTTTACAACCGGCTTCGCGCCGCGCGCGGATTGGCGCCGATTCCGGCGATTGCGGTCGGTCAATGCACCTCGCTCGATGCAACGATCACTCCCGCCCAGAAGGTGGGGTCGTTCGATCAGGACAATATATCCTGGCGCGCGGGCGTTGACTTCAAGCCCAGTGCACGCACGTTGATCTACGCCAATGTCAGCCGCGGCTACAAGACGGGCAGCGTCCCGGTCACCGCCGCAACGAGTCTCGCGCAGCTCGGACCTGTCAGTCAGGAAACGGTGCTGGCCTATGAAGCGGGATTCAAGGCCTCGCTGTTCGACCGGTTGGCCGAGGTGAACGGCGCGGTCTTCTACTATAAATATAGCGACAAGCAGGTGAAGGGCCGTATTCTCACCAATCCCAATATTCTCGGGCCCATCGAGGCGCTCGTCAATATTCCAAGGTCGAAGATCACCGGCGCCGAGGCTCAACTGACCCTGCGACCGGCCCGCGGACTTATGCTGACTGCAGCGGGAACCTATATCGACTCCAAGGTCACGAGCGACTTCCCCAACTATACGATCCTTGGGACGCTTCAGAATTTCCGGGACGATGCGTTCCCCTATACGCCAAAATGGCAAGTGGTGCTGGACGGAGAATACCGTATCCCCGCAAGCTCCTCGGTCGATGTCGTTCTTGGCGCCAACTACAATTATCGCACCAAGACGCGCGCCGGGTTCGGTGACGAAGACGCGCTCAAGATCGACTCCTATGGATTGCTAGACCTGCGCGCCGGCATCGAAGCCCCCGACGGCAAATGGCGGGTGCAGGCTTTCGGGCGCAATGTCACCAACACTTACTACTGGACCAATGTCGCCAAATATTTCGACGTGGTGCGCCGTCTCGCCGGGCAGCCGGCGACCTACGGTGTTCAGGTTGGGTATAAATTTTAACAAGACGGAAAGACGGGAATGCTGCAGCAGGATCATGATCATCTCGTAACCCGGGCCGCCGTCGTACGCGAACGCGGCGGCCCCTTCCGGGTCGAGGATCTTCGCATCAGCCTGCCGGTTGGCGACGAGGTGCTCGTGCGCATCCTTGGCGTGGGGATCTGCCACAGCGATGTTGCGGCTTGCGAGCAGCAGCTTCCCGTACCGATGCCGATCGTGCTTGGGCATGAAGGATCGGGTATCGTCGAAGCGGTAGGACCCGAAGTCACCCATGTGAAGGCCGGCGACCGGGTCGTGTTGAGCTTCATGTCCTGTGGCCATTGCCCGTCGTGCGATGACGATCAGCCCGCCTACTGCAATTCCTTTGGCACTCTAAACCGATCAGGCGTCAGACCCGACGGGAGCATGCCTTTCAGCTCCGGTGAAGGCGAGGTCTATGGCTTCTTCTTTGGCCAGTCGAGTTTCGGGACTCATGCTTTGGCGCATGCCCGCAATGTCGTCCCAATTCACCGGGACGATGTCCCGCTTGCCCTGCTTGGACCACTGGGTTGCGGGATACAAACCGGAGCGGGCGCCGTCATGCATGTGTTTAATGCGGGCGAGGGCGCCAGCCTGCTGGTTTCGGGTGGGGGATCAGTCGGCTTGGCAGGAGTTCTCGCTGCTGTCGCGCGCGGAGTTGCGATCATCATCCTGAGCGAACCCAATGCGGCGCGGCGCGCGCTCGCCCTTGAGCTTGGGGCGACGCATGTCATCGATCCTGTCAGCGAGGATCTGACGGCGCGGGTGCAGGCGATCTGCCCCGGCGGCGTTCAGTTCGCGCTGGACACGACGGCCCGGGGCGATGTCATCGAGCAAAGCTTTGCTGCCCTTGCCCGCCGAGGAACTTTGGGACTGGTAGGCGTCCCAAAGGATCCGGCAACGACCCTTGGCGTCAATATCCTGTCGCTGCTCGGCCGAGGCATCACCGTTCGGGGGATATGCGAAGGTGACAGTGATCCCCAGACATTCATCCCGGAGATGATCGATCTCTACAAGGATGGCCTTTTCCCCTTCGATCGCCTGATCACGACCTATGATTTCGAAGATATCGAGCAGGCTATCGCGGATCAGAAGAGCGGGAAAAGCATCAAGCCCGTCCTGCTCAACAAAGGTCAAAGCGCGTGAACGACTATGCAATGCTCATTGACGGGGCGTTGCGCGCCGCGTCGGACGGCGGCGTGATCAGCGTCGTCAATCCTGCCAGCGAAGCCGAGCTTGCCAAGGCGCCTGACGCTACCGAGCAGGATCTGGGCGATGCAATCGGTACGGCACGCGAAGCGTTTCCCGCCTGGCGGGATACACCTTTGGCGAAGCGGCAAGCGCTCGTCGTAACGATGGCCGATAAAATTGCCGAACATGTCGATACCCTGGCGGCGATCTTCACCGCCGAACAGGGGAGGCCCATTGCCCTGGCGCGCGGGGAGATCCTGAACGCGACAGCGTTCATGCGGGCGATCGCGGCGCTGTCACCCCCTGTCACCATTTTGACGGATGACGCGGAACGACGCGTTGAGGTCCATCATGTGCCGTTGGGCGTCGTCGCAGCGCTCGCGCCCTGGAACTTTCCCGTGATTCTGGCGCTCTGGAAAGTCGCGCCGGCGCTCGTCGCTGGTAATTGCGTGGTCCTCAAACCTTCTCCGTTCACGCCGCTCGTGATGCTCAAGATCGGTGAGCTGGTGCGCGACATTCTCCCGCACGGTGTATTCAACGTGATCAGCGGCGGAGACCGCCTGGGCCCTTGGCTCACCGCTCACCCAGGGATCGACAAGATCAGCTTCACCGGTTCGACCGCGACCGGTCGCAAGGTCATGGAAAGCGCTTCCAAAACGCTCAAGCGGGTTACCCTGGAGCTTGGTGGAAACGACCCCGCCATCGTGCTGGCGGACGTCGATGTGGACGAGGTCGTCCCCAAACTTTTCTGGGGCGCCTTCCGCAATAGCGGTCAGATTTGCATTGCGGCCAAGCGGATCTACGTCGAGGATCCTATCTACGATCGCTTTCGCGACGCCATGGCTGATTTTGCCGCCTCGGTGCGCCTCGGTGATGGCAGCGTAGCCGATACAGAGCTTGGCCCTGTCCAGAATGCCGCGCAGTTCGCAAGCGTCAAGGCGCTCATCGCGGATAGCCGAGACCAGGGATATACGGTGATCGCTCCCGAATTCACGGCGCGAACGGGCTATTTCATTCCTCCCACGCTCGTCGATAATCCTCCTGATGATAGCCGGATCGTGCGGGAGGAGCCGTTCGGGCCGGTCGTTCCCCTCCTGCGATTCCAGTCGGTCGAGGAGGCTGTGGCCCGCGCGAATAACAGTGAATATGGGCTGGCGGCTTCGGTCTGGACCAGCGATCTCGATCGAGCATCGGAAATCGCAGCGCAGCTTGAATGCGGGACGGTCTGGATCAACGAGATCCAGTATCTGCGCCCGGAACAGCCTTTCGGGGGGCATAAGCAGTCCGGCCTGGGGGTCGAAGGCGGTCTCGACGGCCTTCTGGAATACACAAATGCCAAGACGATCGTGACGCGGCGTACAGCCTGAAGAGACGCGGAGAAAGAAACATGGAAACGCAGAGTGTATTGAACAGGGCGGCTCCGCGCATCCCTTCCGAAATCGCGGAGAATGTCGCGAGTTCGAAGGCCTATAGCGAGTGGACGCAAATCCATGAGGATCTTGCCTGGCTTCGGCGTGAGATGCCGCTCGGTCAGGCCCACCCCGAAGGGTTTGATCCTTTCTGGGTGGTCACCCGGCATGCCGATATCCAGGAAATCGGCCGGCAGCCGCAGCTCTTCCTCAACACCCGGCATCGCAAGGTGCTCATCAACAAGAAGACCGAGCAAGCGCTGAGGGCTCCTGCGGCTCCCGGTGCGCCTGCTCCGGTCAATTCGCTTGTGTCGATGGATGCGCCGGAACACGGGATTTTCCGGCGCCTTACGTTCGGTGATTTCGCGCCAAAAGGGATCAAGGGTCTCGACGAGCAGATCAGGCGGATCGCCCGCGAGTCCGTCGGGGAAATGCTCAGCCACGGATCGCAGTGCAATTTTCTTGACGATGTGGCGCTGCGCTATCCGCTTCGGGTCATCCTCGAGCTTCTCGGGCTGCCGCGCACGGATGAAGACCGGATGCTGCGCATGACGCAGGAATTCTTCAATCCGCAAGATCCCGATTATAGCGATGCGAAGACCGCCGCGACGCGGGCAGGAAGCGCAATGTCCTACGAAGCGGTTGCCCGCCTTGGCGATTTCTTCAATGCCCTGACGGACGACCGGCGTGCCAATCCGCGCGAAGATGTGGCGACTATCATCGCTAACAGCAAGATAAATGGCGAGCCTATCTCTCACTGGGACGCGGCAAGCTACTATATCACGATCACAACTGCGGGCCATGATACAACCTCGTCTTCCACGGCCGGCGCTGTGTGGGCGCTCGCCGAGCGGCCGGACGTCTTTGCGGCGGTGAAGGCGGATCGTGACCTCATCCCGGGACTTGTCGATGAAGCGATCCGCTGGACCAGCCCCATCCTGCATTTCATGCGGACCGCGACCCAGGATTATGATTTGAGTGGCCAGCAGATTCGGGCAGGCGACTGGCTCATGCTTTCCTTCCCTTCCGCCAATCGGGACGAAGCGGTCTTCGACGATCCGTTCGTATTCAGACCGGACCGTAAACCCAACCCGCATCTGGCTTTCGGGTATGGCGCCCATGTCTGCCTCGGTCAGCATCTGGCCCGGATGGAGATGCGGATATTCTTCGAAGAGTTCTTCGATAGGATCGAGGCTCTCGAACTCTCAGGTACGCCGCGCCGGACGATTTCGACATTCGTCGGCGGGGTCAAATCGCTGCCGATCCGCTTCGCGGCGGCGTGAACGATCCTGGAAGATGCAGTGGGCGACAGGTGCGGGATGACTGAAACGGTAAACGCGAGCTATGACGTGGTCATCGTGGGTGGCGGGCATGCCGGCGCACAAGCCGCCATTGCACTACGGCAAAGGAAGTTCACGGGCACGATCGCGATTATCGGCGACGAAATCTATCCGCCCTATGAACGTCCGCCCTTGTCCAAGGATTATCTGGCGGGCGCCAAGAGTTTCGAGCGGATCCTGATCCGTCCGGAGAGCTTCTGGAGCGAACGCGTGGTTTCGCTGCTGCTTGGAAAAACAGTGGTCGGCGTGCAACCGGACGCTAGGCACGTCGAACTCGCAGACGGTCAACGGATTGGTTATAAGCATCTGATATGGGCCGCTGGCGGTGCCCCCCGGCGGTTGAACTGTCAGGGCGCAGATTTGGGCGGCATCCATAGTGTTCGCTCGCGGGCCGATGTCGACCGAATGATTGCCGAGTTGCCCGGAGTGGAGCAGGTCGTCGTGATCGGGGGCGGCTATATTGGACTGGAAGCCGCTGCCGTCCTTTCCAAGTTCGAAAAGGCCGTAACGGTTCTTGAAGCCCAGGATCGTGTCCTCGCCCGCGTCGCGGGCGAACCGCTTTCGCGTTTCTACGAGGCAGAGCATCGCGCGCACGGCGTCGATATCCGATTGGGGGTCGCCGTTGATCGTATCGAAGAGCGGGACGGGATGGCGAGCGGCGTGCGGCTTGCTGATGGAACTCTGCTCGCATGCGACATGGTGATTGTGGGGATCGGCATCTTGCCAACCGTGCGTCCGCTGATCGATGCCGGGGCTGAGGGAGATGTGGGCGTTCGGGTCAATGAATATTGCGAGACCAGCCTGGATGACGTCTATGCGATCGGTGATTGCGCCACACATCGCAACTCCTATGCGGATGGCGCCCTCATCCGCCTCGAGTCCGTGCAGAACGCCAATGATCAGGCTCTCACCGTTGCAAAGCTGCTGACCGGGACACGCGATACCTACGACGCAGTTCCCTGGTTTTGGTCGAACCAGTATGATCTTCGCCTGCAGACCGTTGGGCTCTCCACTGGTTATGATGAGGTGGTGACGCGTGGGCGCAGCGCAGACCGCGCTTTCTCGCTCATCTATCTGCGCGAAGGTCGCGTCATCGCACTCGACTGCGTCAATAGCACCCGCGATTATGTGCAGGGCAGAGCGCTCGTGGTCGAGAGAGCGGCCATCGCTCATGGTATTTTGTCTGACCCCGCTTTGCAGTTGAAAGACTTGGCTGTGGACAGGCGCGCGGCCGGCTTGCCATTAGGATAATGACGCCTGCACGAACTGTTTAGAATTCGTTGAATCCTGCGCGTAGTTTTGGAGATTTGCTTGACGACCTACATTCTGGTGTCGGGTGCGTGGCACGCGGGTTGGTGCTGGGAACGCGTGGTTCCGCAACTCGAAGCTGGCGGGCATCGCGCCATCGCCCCGGACCTGATCGGCATGGGGCAAGACCATACTCCTCTGTCGACCGTGACTCTAGCGAAATGGGCCGACCAGATCGCGGCTATCATTCGAGAACAGGATGAGCCGGTCGTTCTCGCAGGGCACAGCCGGGGCGGCATCATAATCAGTGAAGTAGCGGAGCGGGTGCCTCAGCACATCGCTACCTTAGCCTATTTGGCTGCGTTCCTTGTTGAATCTGGCGAAACCCTCATGTCGACCGCTACCAAGTTGCCGCGCGAACGCCCGGTGGAGATATCGATAGCGCAGGAAGGCGGAACGACGCTTGTCCGGCCCGAGGCACTCGATGCGACCTTCTATAATATGACAGAAAGCGCATGGGTCGATCGCGCCCGATCTCTTGTAAGCGCCGAACCCATGGCTGCCTTTACAACGCCGCTAAGTCTCACAGATGAAAAGTATGGCTCGGTCAAAAGAGCCTATATCGAATGTATTAACGACTATGCGATACCTCTGGCGCTGCAACGCATCATGCAGGACGCTCTTCCTTGCTCGCCGGTCTTTACCTTGGAGACCGACCACTCTCCCTTCTATTCCGCCCCTGATGAGCTATCCGCCTGTTTGCAGAAAATCGGTTGAGTGGCCGATCATTCTTATATCGAACGGTTCTCGATTCCAATACCAAAACTAGGCGAACACCGTTGTTTGCGACAATGTTTGGAAAGGGATGTTGGTCCTATGGCGAGCACAAACCTATCAATGGGTGACGAGGAGGCGGGAAGCGCTGCTCGAACCATCCCGTGGATTTTTCTCTCAACATGTGAGGAAACAAGAAAAATAGCGGCAGGTTTTCGCGCCGCGTTTAGAGACGCTGCGTGACATTTATTCTGCAAGCAATTTTTGGCCGATGTGCGGCTGAGACGCGGCCGCGCATTTTTCATAAACTTGAATGGCATGAAGGCGGCGTACTATCTCAATCGGCATGATCGCTGTTGTCAATTCGAGTTCAGGCAGGCGGATAACAACCACTGTCTGAGTGTAGCACGAGGCGCGGCAGTTCAGCACTCCGCA
This sequence comes from Sphingobium sp. UBA5915, assembly GCF_002431195.1. NCBI lineage: Bacteria > Pseudomonadati > Pseudomonadota > Alphaproteobacteria > Sphingomonadales > Sphingobiaceae > Sphingobium > Sphingobium sp. UBA5915. The sequence goes on from NZ_DJDV01000098.1 coordinate 29,176, forward strand.
GAGCGTGTGGCACATCCGAACCTTGCTCCAATCTGGAGTTCGTTCACTCCTTCACTCTGGCGGTCGTCGGTCGCAACTCACGGCAGGCACCTCTTCGCGCCTTTCGGGGTATTGGAAATTCGGCTCCCGAAGCGGGGCTCGCTAGCGCCCGGAAGGCAAATGATTGACGACTCGGAACCACTCAAGCCTCCACCGGCAAACGAATTCGACGCTTCGCTCCACGAGTCTGGCCAAAGCCCGGTTCAACAACTTCTTGCACTTCTCGAGATTGAATATGCGACGCTGCTGGCGCGCCTCTCGGCGCATTTCCGGTCCCCCGAGGCCGCAGCCGAGGCGCTCCACGACGTCTATGTGAAGTTGCGGGCGGATCCGTCCATCGGTGATCTCCATAGCCCGCGCTCCTACCTCTATCGGATGGCTGTCAATCTCGCAAAGAACAGGAGTCGGAGCGACTGGCGCACGGTGCATAAGGACGATGCTGAGCTATCCGAATTTCCGGATGGCGCGCCGGACCAAGAAGCCGTCGTCTTGGCCACGGATGAAATGAGCCGAGCTTTGCAGGCGCTTCATGCCCTCCCGATCCGGCGGCAGGCGATATTCCTGGCCAAGTGGCGCGACGAGAAAACGCAAGGCGAGATTGCCGCCGAGTTCGGCTTGCACAAGCGCTCAGTTCAAAAGGAGCTCGCTCGCGCGGAGAAATATCTCAGGAAGGTCCTGCGTCGTCCCAGGCAGCCCCTCTGACGGGGCCACGCTCCTCGAGCGATTGATCGGCGATCCATGTGAAGCGGCCCTACACCGAACCCAGACAAAAAGTGGGCCGCCTTTTGGTTCGCCAATGTGTCTCCCCATGGGAATAGTAGGGCTTCCTCCTTCGAGCGCGCTCCGGCTTACGCCGATGTGTCTCATGGTGGTGGCCGAAGAGGTAGGGCGCTGAGGTTCCCGGCGCAAACCATCTGCCTCGCAACCCATTGGGGGTCGCCATGGCGGCTTTTGAATACGCGGACGCGAGCGCGATGCCGTACGCTCGGCTGGCGCAGACTAATAAACAATCGGTGCCGGTCGGACGGCAGAGGCATTTCGAGGCGCATCGAGCAGCGACAAGCAGCCGACCGATGCTCGCCCCCTGGCAAGTCAGCCTGGCCATGCGCACGATGCGATGCAACCTCGGCAGCGCAATCTCGATTTCGGAAATCGCGTCCTTGTGCCGGTTGTCGCTTTGCTATTTCGTGCGAGCTTTCAGGAACACGGTAGGGATCGCACCCTATGCCTGGTTCGTGCAGCAGCGCATCGTGCGCGCAAAACGCCTCCTGGCCGATACCGCGCTGCCCCTGGTGCAAGTCGCTCTCGAATGCGGATTCTCCGACCAGGCTCACTTCACCAAGGCGTTTGCCAAAGCCTCCGGCATCACCCCTGCAAAATGGCGCCGTCAGACCTGCAGGTGCTGAACTTCAATAGCGCGCGCGGCATGTCCCTCAGTCCTTGTTTTCGCCTTTCGCTTCTCGAGCAGCCGCACGACGATTAGCGAAGGCGAGCAGGGCAGGGTCATGCTCGGGCCGATTCCAGCGCGCGGAATCCCGCAGAACCACCACATCTTCAAGGTGCGTGAGGAACGTGTAGACCTTGTTGACGATGTCGATCATCAACGCCTTCATCTCCGCATCGGAGATTCGAGAGGTTTGCACCCAGGGAATCTCGCCATAGGGCGTGACCACCTTCACATCGCTGAAATCGCCGCTGAGGCTGTCCGGCACGGTGCCGGCGTGGATGTCCTCCAGCCGGGTATTGCGGACACAATGCTCGACGAGCGCCAGAGCGACCCTGCGCATTGCTTCGTCAGGCACTCTCTCTTCGGGCATAAATTCCTCCGGCCTGCCGAATAGGGAGCGTCGGTCCTCTCAGCCAATCCGAGAGGGTATCCCGATGCTGGTCTAAAGCGGCGCGCGCAGCTCTGACAGCCTCTCCTGGCAGAGTTCGTTGACGATCGTGCCAAGCACCTCAACGCGCTCGGAGAGGTATGCGAACTCCTCCTCCGTCATCTTGAAATGCTCGGAATGCCTGGCTTTCACATAGGCGTCTTTGAGCTTGTTGAAATACGCTTCCTGCTTGCGGGTCTCCCTCGGCCAGGCCTCGACGAGGCGCGCAGAAATCTTCTCCGCGCGCGTCCGGAGAAATTTGAGGTTGTGGCTATAGGGAGTGTAGAAGGTGTAGACGAGCAGAACGCAGTAATAGAGGCGCTCGCACGCCTGCTGGAGGTTATAGGCTGCGTCGGGAAATTGCTTGTTGTCGTAGAAGAACTGAAAGCCCATCCGCGAGGATACGGCCAGCTCAAACCACTGATCGAAATAAGCTTTCGCCATGTCATAGGCTTGCTGCGGCGTCTTGGGCCTGGGCTCGTGCAGTTCGCTGTTGTCGACCTGATACAGGGCGATGCCGTCGCGCGCGATGTCCATGAAGAAATATCGGCCATGGGCCAGACCGTCGTTCACCTCCTGCAGAGTGTGGACGATGAAATTCACGGGCGCCGTCAGTCGATGCAGGATTGACCACTCGCGATCCAACCGGTCGGCGGCTTTCTCCCAATATTCGATCCTGTCCGTCAGCTCCTTCTGATTGACGATGATGAGCAGATCGTAATCCGATTGATAGCCTCTCTTGGTGTAAGGCTCATCGACCCATCCGCCGGTCGCATAGGAGCCGAAGAGGATGACCTTGAGGATGCGGCCAAGCTTGCGCGGCCCGGTCGGTTCGCCAAGCGCATCTTCGAACTCCTCGAACAGGATTCGAACGATCCGATCGAGATCGCGCCGCTTGTTTGCTGGAAGGTGATCGAGTTCGGTTTTCATCGTCTCTTGTCATTCGGGTCAGGTGAGCGGGAAGCGCGATGGCTCGTCTTCCCAGGGATTGAAGATCACGGCGCCGCTGTGCCGCGTATCCTTGATGTTGCGCGTCACGAAAAAGAGGTCGTGCTCGATCGCGGTCGCGGCGAGCAGCGTGTCGATCACCGGCGGGGCCTGTCCCGTCCGTCGCTTCACCTCACCCGAGATGGCGCCCCAGCGGTAAACGATGGCGTCATCGACGGAGAGCAGCCGGTCGCTGAAGCGCTCCGCGAGGGCGCCGCGCGCTGCGATATAGCGCGAACGATCCGGATGGTCTGGCTCGAGATTGTGAATGCCCTTGTCATACTCCGCGAGTGCCAGAACGCTTAGGAACATCCGGTGTTCGGGTTGCGCCGTTGCCCATGCCTTGACGCTCGGCGCACCGTTCGGGTTCGCCAACGCGGATACGATATGAGTGTCCAGCAACCAGCCTATCACAAGGTGGCGTCCCGCCCGCGGTCGATCTCCCGCTCAAGGTTGAGGCCGTCGAGCCCGAGGCTCTCGAGGAACGGAACGAACGCCGGTTTGCCCGCATCCTTGGGCAGCAGCCGGTCCAGTTCATCGACGCTCATCACCACCACGGCCTCCCGACCGCGAACAGTGACGCGCTGCGGTCCCTCGCTCTGGGCGCGCCTGACGACCTCGCTGAACCGGGCCTTTGCATCTTCGAGTTTCCATGTGCCGCCCGAACCGGACTTGCCACGTTGTCCCTTGCGAATGGCCGTGCCCATCTTGCATTCTCCTGACTAGCTAGTCAGACATAGCTTGCCAGCCCTGGGTCTGCAAGCGGGTCGAGAGGTTTTGGATGGATTGCCAGCGGTCCGCGTCAGGGCTCGACATAAGTTTTTCCGAAATGGCCAGCGAGCGAAGCTGCCTCGGCAGGGCCAATGACCAAATCGTGCCTTGACCCGAGCTTGATCGCTTCGGCCGCCCGGTCGAAGATCGCCACGCAACGCTGATTGTCGAAACGGGACGTGTAAAGGATGCCGTCCGCCGACGTGGTCTCATGAATGACCCGGCTTACCTCCCGGGTTTTCACGTATACATCGCCGTGAAGCTCCGTGAATGAGAGCCCATGGGCTGAGACACCTGAGTCCAGGAGCGGGTAAAGTCTCAGCGCCCGTGTGGGCACCAACTCGCTGTGCAGGCGACTTTGGACTGCGGTTGAGGTGATATGGGGAATCGCCGGCAAGCGGACCAGAGTTTCGCCGAACGCCGTTTCGAGCGATCGTGCGGCATACAGAACCTTGTAGCTGCCATCGGGCGCGTCGAAGCGCGCGACCGGCGCGTCATCGAGCGGACCGAAAAAGATCGCATTGTGACCCCTGCGATGGATTCTATGAAGACGTGCGCCGGCGTTGATCCGGCGCAATAGCGCAGCCGCCATGTTGGGTCAGGACGTCCACGCTGTCGCGAGGGCGACCAACTGGCGAACCGTCTCCTGATCGGGCCTGCGCCGCAAGATTTCGAGCGCGGTTTCCGGCTCGCCGCCAAATCCTTCGAGCGGGGTGGTAAGCAGCATCAGCTGTTCCCAAGGGTTGGTGTCGTCAAACGCCTCGAGCACCCGTTTGAGATGCGGGACCGTCTCACCATTGATAAACTGCGCGGCGGGAAACCGATTTTCGGAACCATAGGGCACGCCAAGGATCTGACGCCGTTGCCTCTGCTTTTCGATCGCCGCAACGGAGACGCCGAGCATTTCCGCGACATGGGGGCGATCGAACATCCCGCCAGCACGCGTTGCCATGTCCTCGCGAAATTGGCCAGTCCGCTCGCGCGCCGCTTTGAGCGCCTCCAGATCGGCCGGCGCTTCCGGCGCGATGTCTCGCGGTGCGACGACCAGGGCATGGCGCAAATCATGAGAGCCCACGATGTCTGCCAACGTATCATCGCTTGCGGACTCCACCGCTTTGGCGATGGCAAGCGTGAGCTTCTCCAAGGCCTTTCGGCGGAGCGTGTCGGTTCCGGAAACGATCCGACGAGTGGTCGGTCGCCGATCCGATTTGACGATGGAGGCGTTGCTGGCCATGTCTGTCCTTCCTGTCCCAACAATAGGGAGTTTGACAGGGAAGACAAGGCTTCTCCGTCATTTTCTGATGACGGTTGATCTCGAAGATGCTAAGGGCAAACCGAAAGGATTTCCCGGTGGACGCTCCCATCGACGAACATCAGGTGGAAAGCGCCGCTGACCTGCCGAAGCTGTCAAGGTGGCTCTGGCGGCCATGGTATGCGAAATTTTGGTGGTCCGCCATTCCGGTCTGGTGGCTGGGAATGGCTGCCGTGACCCGCAGCCCTATGCTTGCCGCGTTTTACGGCGGTGCTCTGGCCGGCTATCTGAATGTCCTGTTCTTCCCGATGACGGCGCTCATGGTGCTGGGCGTCGGCTATGTGCGAGAGCGCCTGGATGAGTTCGTTGGATCGGGCGATGGAAAACCTCTGACCGATGAAGAGGAGGAAGCATTCCACGCAAGACGCAGGCAGGAAGAGGATCATCGCTTTCTGGATAACATCGGGAAGGGAACCGACATGTTCGACCCTCGCTCGGGACCCCTCTGGATTGGAAACCCTTTGAATCCGCTCAATGCAGGGTACATCAATCCGCATACAGGCAAGCACCTCTAACGCTTTTTGAAGCTGCTATCGCCGTCGCCAGGACTGCCGGCGATATCCGTAGAGAAGCTGCCCTTCGCGAGAACCGAGTTCTGTTCCAAGGACGTCAGCGGTCCGGTGATGTCGAACGTGGCGCGCCCATTGTCCGCGTCCTGGAGGTAGCGATTGCGCATGCCTTCGCTACCCAGGATGCGGTTCGACAATTCGCGAGAGAAAGTCGCTTCGGGATTGTTGGAGCGGGCAGCGGCCCGCTCGGCAGCCGCAATGGAATCGCGCACGTCATAGTTGACGATATCGAGCGAAGACTGAGCGGTCTCGCTGGTGCTGCCCGTATCGCGGCTTTCAAAGCCGACTTTGGCTCCGAAATGCCCTCCCGTGGTACGGTCCTTCCTCTCAATGGGTCCTTGCGGAGCCTGCCGCCCGCGACCCACAATGTTAGCGCGCCCGCCAGACGTTTCGGTATCGGTGACCCCGACGGAGCGGCCCACATCGATGCCTACATTGGTTCCCATTGCGACTTGGTCCTGCGCCGATCGTGACAGGCTCCTCTGCCAGCCGGTCTGGGCCATGATCGCCTGAACATCGCGCTGGAGGGTGTCGGCTACCTGCGGCTTCAGGCGCCATTCGCCCTTGCGGTCCATCTCGAACCCGCCGCGCAGCCAATTGGCAAGCATAGCCTGGCCTTCCGCGCCGCCGCCCATGAAATTCTCGATCGTATCCGGGCCCGCCTGCTTCCCAGCCTCGAACCGGGTGCTGGTATCGCTGCGCGCCGACCGGCTGAAATCCGTTCCGCTGGAGACGAGAAGGTCGTTGTGCGCAAAGCTGAAGCGGGCATGCCCGCCATTCGCGATCGCACCGAGCTGGCTCTCATTGATGAGGCCGGCCTTCCACATTGCACCCGCCGTCTCAGGAGTAAGGTTGAGGCTGAGGTCGCCATTCTGATCCATCGCGATCTGCCGCCTCGACAGCTTGATGCCGTTTTCGGCCAGCAGGTCTTGCATCCGGGTCAGCCGTTCCCGGTCGACGATCGAGGTCAGGCGCTCGTTCCGGGCGCGGTCGGCGATACCCCCGGCGCCACCTTCGGCCATGTCGACCTGATTGCCCGCGGTGCGACTCAACGCCTGGATGAAGCTGTCGAGCCGGGCTGCCTCGCGCGTCGAGACACCGGCGGCGGCAGCGCCCTCGGCATAACCGAAATTCTCCGACTGCCGCCGCTGCTCGCCGATCCGCGCTGCGCCTCGCGTGCCATCGGTCCCAACCTCACGCTGCGCATCGAGCTTGCCGGAACGTTCGGCAAAATCGTAGCCGGCCGCCTCGCTGGTCCGGCCATAGATGCTCGTGCCTTCGCGGGCAGCCTCGGCGCTGGCACCATCGGCGGTCCCGACCTGCACAGCGGCATTGTAGCGCTCGAGCGCCCCCACGACCTGCGCCTCATTCCTACCCGTGGCGCGCGAGAGCTGGGTGATGGCGGTGCTGCGGGCTTCGCCCGAAAGCGCGTTAATGAAGCCGACGCGGCGGGACGTTTCGTCGATCGAAAGACCGAGCATCGAGGCCGCCTCGCGCTGGCCCTGGTTGGCGCCGCTACGCCATGCCTGTTCGGTTGCGACGTTCGCGCGCTCGACGCCCGCGACGTTGTCGCCAGCATAGTCGCGCCGCCCTTCCATCGCGCCGACCTGGACCTGCGCCGACGTGAGGTCGTTCCTCAGCATCTGCTCCTGTTCCCAGCTATTGGCGATGAGCTTGGCGAAGGTCGGATCGGCTTGGGCCTCGCCGATCACGCCCGACGCCTTGAGCTGCGCATCGCTTGTCGAGTAGCCAGCCCGCTCGTAATGCCGCGTCGCCGCCTGCATCATCATGCCGTAAGCCCTCTGATCGCCAAAGGCGCGCCATTGCACGAGGTTCTGCGAGAAGGCGGCGAACGCCTTCTCACCGGCTTCACCTTCCCCAAAATAGCCCGTACCAAGGCTTCGCAGGGCATCCTTCTCGGCGAACTGATGGATCGCTGTGGTGGCGGCATTGGCTTGCACGGCGCGCGCAACTGCTGGATCTGTCACGTCCCGGCCACCCAGAGCTGGGGCAAGGCTTCCCATCTGGCGGGAACCCTCGATGCCGCCGAGCGCCATTGCCGTCCCACCTGAGGTGCCAGGGCGCTCGCCAAGGATATGGCCTGCCTCGCCGAAGACGCGATTGGCACCGAAGGTCGATCGTTCCCCGAAATCCCCGAAGCTCGATGTCGCCGCGACGCGAGAGCGGGTGCCCAATGCCGAGGCCTGCGCCTCCAGCGCCGCCGCTTGTCCCTCGGCCGTACCCATTGGCGCGGCGGCGGCCGTGCCCTGACTGGCCACGCCGAGGGAGCCCGACGTGAAGGACGTGAACACATTGCCGCTGAAGCGGAACACGGTAAAGACGAACGCGCCGGCAAGTCCGGCGGCGGCCGTGCGGAAGCTGCCGAAGATCGCCAGCGCCTTCATCGCTGCCGAAGGGGCGAGTAGCCAGGCATTGGCCGCGAGCGCGTTTGAGCGCAGCTCCGCGAGGGTCGCCATCGCGCGGCCGAGCGTGAGCTGATAGATACCGGCGTCGATAACGCCCCAGAGCGCCACGAAGACGAACATGCCGAGCGCGAAGCTCGCGACCCGCAGATTGATCGGCGTCAGGATGAACAGGATGGCGATCGGGATCATGAACAGCATGATGCCGAACACGGTGGCGCGGATCGTCGGCATCCATTCGTTCGCCACCGACATGGTCGCAAGGCCGTTGGAGATGACGGCCCGATTGGCCATGACTCTGGCCGCACTCGCCGGCGAATCCTCGAACAGCACGTCGCCCACCGTGTTGCCGAGGAGGATGTGCGTCAGGAACGCCTGAGCGCTCAGCGGCCGCCCCAGCATCATCTGGCCCATTTCGCCTAGCTGCTCCCGGCACCGAACCATCTGCTGCGCATTCTCCGTGTCGTAGCCGGTCCGGGCGCAGATCTGCTTGGTGTAGCCATCAAACAGGACCGGATCCGAGAGGCGGTCCGAGATATGCGTCCACGCCTCGCTGCAACTGACCGTCGTGCCTCCCTTGTCGGCTTCGGTATAGACCGTCGAGAAGGTGGCGGGCCCGGCCATCGCCGCAAACGAGGCGGGCAGATCGGTCGAGGTTCGAAAGAGCTGGTCATCGTCCACGCCATAAGCGGCCGACACCCGCGCCACGGGATAGCATTGGCGCACATAGTCCTTGATCGTCGCATCCAGGAAGACGTCGGTCATCGGCCCACGGGGCGAAACGGCGTTCAGGAACAGGTCAAAACTGTGCCCGCCGGCCCCGAACTCGATCTTGGCATTGGGATCGAGCGTGTTGTCGTCGATCGTCTCCACCATCGCCCGCTCGATCATGTTGGTCGCGCCTGCGACGAGCACGAGGAGGTTGGGAACCCCGCCGACCGGCTGATAAGCGTTGCGCACCCGGTCGTAGACATGGACCGTGCCGGTTGTGGCGATAAGCCCGACAAACAGGCCGACACCTATGAGAATCTGAAACCCGAAGGCGACCAGCCCCATGCCGGACCCGCGCACGCTTGCGATGATCGCGCCGAGTCCGATCCCGACCGTTGCGACGATCATCACCAGCGTCTCGTAGCGCGGATCTCCGAAGATCATCGAGACCAGGCGGAAGGCGTCCACTGTCTCGGCAAAACCGTCATAGGTGTGGAAGCTCGTTTCGACCGCCAGCGCGGGCGAGGCGAGGAAAAGGGCGGGGAGGGCGGCCAGAGGCCTAGCAAACCGACGCATCGCGGTCCGATCCTATTGATTACGGGCCGCAGCGCCGGCGGCGTCGCGGGCATCGCGGTCGCGTTCGCGCAGGAGCCCCGCGTAATTGGCTGAGAGGTTGGCCTGGTTGAGCGCGGCCATGTAGCTTTGGCGCATCTGCGCGCGCTGGCGCAGCACTTCATCCCTGAGATCGCGCAACTGCTCGATGCCCTTGGACAATATTCGCGTCTGGCAGACGTTTTTGTTGTTACCGTCGGTTGACCCCGCCACCGTCGCCCCGCGCTCGGCGTTCGTCACCGTGAAGTCGATACTGCGGGTGAGGTCGTTGAGCATCTGATAGGCGAGCGTGAGCGCAACCAGTTCGTCCGTGTCGCCGATCACCGAGTCGACGACGCCCTGGCGCACGCCCCATTCGAGCATCCGATAGACCGGCAGCGTCCGGACATTGGCCACGAACTGCCGCTCCTCGGCCGACAAGGCGGCACGCGTGCGGATCTTCGTGGCGATCGACTGCATGCGCTCCCGCGCCAGAACGAGCGCTCCCCGCCCGCTGCCGTCCTGCCCGCAGTCGGCGCCGGTCGGCGGGAAATTGAGCGTGCGGCGCTGGACGCGACCTGTCAGGAAATCTTGCGCGCTTTCAGTATCCTGCGCCGGGCACTGTGGAATGGCCGTGAAGAGTGGAACACGGTCGCCGTCATCCCAGCGCATATAGACGTCACCGACCCGCGCACGCATCACGCTCGCCCAGTCGCTGGCACCGACCCGCTGCGCGGCATGGGCGAGAAGCGAGCCGGTGCGGAAGATCTCCGTCACCTCCGCCGGGCAGTTCGCGAGCGCGTCCTTCAGATCCTCGGTGGGATTGTTGTTGTTGGCTTCGATTCTCTCGCGGCTCTGCTGATAGCTCTTGGCGAACCCTTGCTTGACGGAGCGATAGCCGGTCATCTCCTCAATGATGCCCGACATATTGTCGTCGCCCTTCGCAATCTGGACCATGCGGTTGGCGAGCCGGCAATCGTTGACCTGGATCGAGTTCAGGAAATTCGTCGCCGCTTCCATCTTCGAGATGATGTTGCCCATTTTTTCATCGAGCGTTTCCAACAAGTATTGAAACGCGACCGCCGGCGCCGCCTGTAGAATGCTCTCGAGCTTCTGGACCAGATAGTCCGGATCGAGGAACGACATGCCACCAAGGAACATGTCGATGCCGCCGCAGCCGGCGCGGACCTTGGGCAGGCTGACCGACATGAGATAGTCGTTGTGGACGTCGACGCGGCCCGACATGCCACCGGCCGTGATGTAGCCGCGCGTCTGGTCCTCGAAGCTGCCCGGGGAGGTATAGGTCACATTGTCGAACCAGCTCTCCGCCCAGCTCTGCGCGTGAGCGGGAGCCGCGGCAACGATCGTCGCGAGAAGGGCGATCAGCGAACGGACGATAGTGCGATGGCAAACGAGCATGGCGGACTCCGCACGATTTGGGATGACAAAGAAAAGGACCGAGTCCGCCATTGCTCAGCGCCTTCCTGAACGGGTCGCCGGCAGCCCCACGATGCCGGTGAACTTGGACATGGCCCGGACGCCGACGTCGGGCCTCACCCCCGTCAGCATCTTCGAGGCCAGATAGAGATTGCGGGCCAGATTGGCCGAATGGTCGGTGCCGATCGCCACCGGCACAACGCGCGTGTCGTCGCCGACCGGCCTCACCCAGGCGACCGGATGTCCGACCCAGGGCAGTCCGAGACGTCCCGATCGGATCATTGCTTCCTGGCCGCTGATCGTGTGTACCCGCCAGCCATAGCGCGTTCCCAGAGCCGTCAGCTTGGTCCAGAGGTCGCCACAGGGCACGCAGCCGGGGGTTGTCGTCATCTCGATCATGAACGCGGCGCCGTGTCCGCGCAGAGTCGCATTGAAGTCATCGGGAAAGTCCCGCGTTATCGGAACCCGCGAGAGCCACGCCTGCAAGGTCTTCGCGTCGCCAACCGGGTGGATCGCGGCCCGCATGGCGTCGTCGCGCGTCACGATCTGCGCCGCCGCAGGGCCCATGCCGATCACGAGGCCGGGGATTCCGAGGAGAATGAGACCGCGCATCATCGCCTCGGCTCGCTGGAGGCTTCCACGAGATCGCCGCCCAGAGCCCTCGGGTCGCTCGCCGAGACAGGGCCGTTGCCCAGCGCGTCGAAGAAACCCGCGTCCTCGCCCGGGCCGGTCATGAACTGCTCCGGGCGGATTTCGCCGCGCAGGAGACGCACCGCCTGATAGGCCATCTGCGCGAGGTTGGGATAAGCCTCGACGCCCGAGGCAATGATCATGCGCTGCTGGCTACCTCGCCGGATGACCATCGTCGTCGGTGTGATTTCTACTCCAAACCGCTCCCTGAGATCGGGCCGCTTGTCGATATCCATGAGCGTGACCTGCCAGCCCACCTCTTCCTGAAAACGCTGGATGATCGGCCACTGGACACGGCAATAGCCGCAGGTCGAACGCGAGAACATGACGAGCGCGAACTCGCCGGCATGGGCGCGCAGATAGGACCGACGAATGGCATCCTTCTCGGCGGTCAGCTCGGAACGGGCGTCACCGACCATCGGGTTCGCGGACTTCGAGTTGAGTTCGGGATATCGCAGCATTGCGATCTGGGTGACGCCCGCGAACGCTCGGGCCTTTCGCCGCGCGAAATCCTGGAGCCGCCAGAAATCCGCGACGGCATCGACCGTCAGCACGGTCGCTGCATAGTCACGCTGCTCCTCGATGAGCTTGCGGATCTTTGGCGGCGTCCAGGTCGCAAGCTCAGCCATGGGCGGGATGACCGGCTTCGCGAGCGCCTCCGGCTCCTGCCTCTCATCAGCCTTGGGCTTAGGGGCCTCGTACCACCAATAGCCTTGGTGCGGCCCCGACGTTTGGCCGGCCGTCTGCGCGCCTGCCATCGCCGGGAGCAGAAGCGCGCAGGCGACGCCGGCCGCGGCGAGTCTCCCCCCGCTCACAGGATGCGCTCCATCCGGGTCAGTCGCGCGATCGGCAGGAGTCCGAAATAGCGACTGTCGAAGCCGCGGGGATGCGTCGAGCCGACATAGACCATCCCGGCGGGAATGATCCCGCTCCACCTCATATGGTCGAGCTTCATCCCATTATGGGCTTGCGGAAGGCTGACGCCCAGCAGCTCCCCGTTGCAAAAATAGTGACCGTCCCTGCTATGCGGGACCAGAGGTGACGGCGTCTCGAACATCGTCAGGCGGTCGCCCGCCATGCAGAGCGCGTGCTTGGTGACGGACACCGGGTTCGGCCCGGCGATCGGATGATGAAGCGTGAACATGACATAGTCGCCGCGGGCAATCGGCCCCGGGCTCTTGCGCACCGCGAGGGCCTCGATCGACGGCGTCATGACCAGATTGACCTGCGGCACGACGAGCGCCGCGATCAGAGCAACCGGCAGGACGACGATCATGGCGCGCAAGAGCCGCTCGGGCCGTGCCGGCTGCTCAGGCCCCGGCGCCCCAAGCGCAATCGCCGCCTTGCGAGGCAATCGGCGCAGACGCGGCCACAAGCCGGCGATCGCCCTAGCGAGCGCCCAGAAGAGCCTGAGCATGGCTTACCTCCTCCTTCCCGCCGAGGCGGGCATATTCTTCGAACATTCCGGAAAGCGCGCTGTCGCCGAAGACGACATGGGTCGCGCGCGGGCTTTCATCGTCGCGCTCGCAATAGGCCTGGGTCGGATCGCCGGGGATCATGGCGAGCGCCGGGACCTGGGCGATCCCATGCTGGCGAAAGACGATCGGGTCGATGATGAGCTGGACGTCGCGCATTACGCAGTTCGGCCCCTCGCAGCCGGGATTGAATCGCAGGATCTGAGCGGTCAGCTTCGCCATCGGACCCATTTTCCTGAGACCGCCCGGCACGCCGCGGAATGCCATCACACCGCGGACCTTCTCGAGCTGGACTGCGTAATTGCGTAGCGTCGAGATCGGCATCGATGAGGACACGAACAGGACCGGGACCCAGCCCTTGGCAGCGGCTGCCGGGTTCGCCTTGGCGAGCGCCTGCTCTTCGGCAGGCTCAAGGCCCAGCGCCTGGCGGAGCGCTTTGGCCTGTCGCTCGCGTTCGGCCGCGAGGCTTGTCTCGCCGCGGGCCTGCGCGGCGCGAGCGCGTGCTTCCATGTCGGGCGCCGGGAGTCTCTTGTGCAGACCGTCGAACGCGCGCCTCTGGTCGGTGGGGTTGTCCGTGCGTGGAAGCCTGGGATCGGGCAGATGTGCCGCATCGTCCTTGCCGCGCGCGATCGCGCCTTCGAGCCGGTCCATGCTGGCCTGCCCCTGATCGGTGGCAGATTGCCGCGCGCTGTCCTGCGCGAGCGCGGCGGTGGCCGCGCCCAGCAGCACAAGAAGGGCGGCGCTATGGATTGACCGCTTTGAGATACGCATCAATGCGCTCCCCCATGTCGATTTGAATGTCGGATTGGGCGCGGGCTTCGATGTCCGCATAATATTCGGAGAGATCCATCTTGCTGAAATCGAGCGCCTGAAACTCTTCGGGCGTGAACCCTCGGCACATCGGCTTCTTGGCCGTGCCCCACAGATTGCCGTTGAAGGCTTTCAGCTGGGGGCGGCCCTGCTCCTGGATGATGCGGCCGAGCTTGGTGTTGAAGCAGCAATGGCCGCGGGCCTTCTGCAGGCACACCCCAAGGAAGCTCGAAGTGCAGTAGCTGCCGATCTCGTGGCACATGCCCGACGAGCGCAGCATCGCCGTCTCCATGTCCTGCTGGTCGCAGCCGGAGAACAGGAAATCGATCATGAAGTTGATCGCGAGACTGACGGCGAGCGAGGTCGGGTCGAGGCCGACAATCAGCGCATTGGCCCCCGAACTTGCCGCCTGGCTCGCGGTCGCGCCCGCCTTGAACGCCGTGTAGGCGGCCTTCATTCCGGTGAACACGCCCTTGGCCACCGCGATCTTGGTGCCAATCGACGAGATGGACGAACCCATCCCGTCCTTGACGATCTTTCCCTTGTCCTTGCAGCAGTTCGCGAAGGTGGTCGAAAGCCCGGCGGGCCGGCACCGGACCCCACGCCCCGAGAATATCTCGATCTTTCCCAGGCAATTGCCGTCGCCATCGATGCCGCCATCCGGCTCGGTGCCTGGATCGTCCATCGGCGGCTCTTCCACGATGGGGTTGGTCGCGAGATCCGCGCATTGATTGGGCGAGCACGCCGGGGGGCCGCCAGCAGCTTTCACAAGGCACGCATATTGCGGTCCGACCGGACAGCTATACTGGCCCATGGCGTCAGCGACGCAGTCGACCTCCTGGATCGGGCAGAGCCACGCGCCGCTGGTGGTGGAACGGCAGCTCGCCTGTTCGCCTTCATCGGCCGCATCGCCGTTGTTGTTAAGATCGGCCGCACAGATCTGTTGCGCCCGGGCGGCACTCGGGCAGGCGAGAGCGACACCCGCCCCGACCATCAGCGCGAGGGCCGCACCGCGCGGGTCCAGATACCAGTATCTCGTTGTCGGGAGGCCCATCATTGCACGCTCCCCGTGCAGACCATGTCGGCGCCGGCGAGACGCACCGTCTGCATCATCACCACCGCTTCGGGAAAATCGTCGAGGCATCCGCAGGCGGAGACAACCTCTTCGCCAGGACCTGCCGGGCATTGATTGTCAGCAGTGCAGGCGTGAAAGAAGGTGTCGTAGCCGGTCGGCACATTCTGTTTCGCGCCCACGACGCCATCGGGCGCTGCCTCGCTGTTGGCCTTGGGTGCGCGGGTCTTGCACACGGGCTCGCAGGCCGGCACCGAGCCGCGATCGGGAAGGGTGAAGGCCCGCGTCGATGTCGCGTAGCTTCCGTCGCTCTGGAGCGTCCGGTCGGCCAGCATCGTCTCGGTCGAATGGTCGATGATATAGGCGCCGCGGCTCATGTCGGGCTGCGAGATGTCATCGACCGCGCACCGGTAGGTGCGGTCCTTCAGGAAGAAATCGCGCGTGAGTTGTGTCGGGCAGCTCGGCCCGCCCAAAATGCGAGTCTGGGGGAGGGGGCGCAGCCCGGTCGCGACGCCGTTGATCCAGGTCTGCACACCATCGATCAGCTCGCTGTCGAGCTTGCATTGCGGATCGGAGGCGATCGCTCCGCAACCGTCGACGACCTGCTCCAGCGTCTTGCAGCTATTGTCGACGTCGACATGGACTTGCGCGAAGCCTTCGCCACCCGATGCGACTGCGACGCGCAGCCAGATCTCATGATCACCGGCGGTCAGATAGGGCCGTAGATCGAGGTTCGGGTAGGAATAGAAGGTTTTCTTGAGCTCGCATTTGCTCGGCGGAAGTCCGAGCGTGGTCCAGGCGGACGGACCCGAGCCGATCAGCTGCCCATCGATCCGCACCTGCGCCCAATCGTCGGCAAAGAACTCGGCAAGCCGTGCGTCGACGATGCGGTCGGGGTCGCTCACATGCAACGTCATGCGGAAGTCGATGAGCGTGCAGCTTCCGCCGGAGAGGCTGTTATCCGCCGGTGAGCCCATCAGGAAATCGAAGGACGAGCCGTTCTGTATCGTGGAATAGCCGCCCGAGGTTCGGCTGATGATATCCTGCGCGCCGGGCTTCAACACGGTCACCCGCCGCTCGATCGAGCAATGGCGATATTGGAGCGCGGTGCCCGTACCGGTCGCCGACCCCTTGAGCGCCTGGAACACGGAATTGCCTGTGGACGCGGCATAGGCATCCGACGCGATCGTTGCGGGATTGGCGCGATAGGCGGTCTGGGGAAGGTCGGGATTCGTGGAGCAGGCGGTGGATTGCGCTCCGACATAGCGGATCGACGGACCGTCGATCACGGCTTCGGCGACACCATAGCGCGGGTCGGCCGTCGTAAGCGCACCGATCATCCCTCCCCCAAGATCGCGCAGCACCGACGCCATGTTGCCCCATGCGAGGTTGGTGCCGCAGCTGTTGTTTAGGCAGTAGCAGCCCGCGAGCCTGGGCATGTCGACAGAGGTCAGCTTGAGCGCCGTTGCAGCGTCGACATCCCAGCGGAAGAAGCTGCAATTGTTCCAGGTGCCTGGCTCGCAGGAGACGACGCCATTCGCGCAGATCCCTGATACCGGCACGGGAAGGTTCGCCGTGCTGTCGACAGTCCCGTCGAGATCTGTGTCGCGCGCGATGGTGACCTTGCCGAGATCGCCGCTCGACGCCGGCTGCACCAGCACCTCCAGCATCGTCGCGGTTTTCTGGCACGCGATGTTCGGTGCGAACGTGCGACTGTTGTCGACGGTCGAAATCTGCTGACCGGCCAGTCCCGGCGTCACATAGTTCTGCTGAAGCGCGTCGCTATCGCTGGTCTTTGCGCGCGATGCTTCGGCGGCCGCGCGGGCGCGATCTTCCATCGTCTGCGCCCCGGCGGGCGACGTGTGCGAGATGGCCAGCGCGGTCGCCATGACGGAACAGGCGAAGAGGAAGCGCCGATCCCGTCGGGGGAGCGTTGCGGCCGCGCTGGCCGGGGGTGGAGCGACGCCGCCAGGGGGGCATAGCGGCGCCGCTCCGGTCCCGCGCGGAAGCCATCGGCCGTAGGGGCCTTGGCGAACAGACCTCCGGAATGGACGGCTGTCTCGCGCGGAACAGGGGGAAAGCGACCCGCTCATGGCACCGGTATCCCGGCGCAGCAGATCACCTTTTCGAAGAGCATGAACTGGGCGTTGTCCTTGCCCGGCGCATGCTTGGCCGAGGACCACAGCGCGCCCGGGCGGCCGATGTTGACGCACTTGCCGCCCTTCACCGGCTCCATGATCTGGAGCTTGTAGCGGGACTTGGTCCAGACGGGCTGCGGCACGAAAGAGCAGCCGTCCTCAGAGCTGATCGTGAGCGCGCCGAGGCGTCCCATCATGAAGACACCGCGTGCCGCGAGCCCCGCCCAGGCCTCGACGCTGTCGTCGAAATGGATGTCGCCGGCGATCGGATAGGTCGCACCCCACGAACCCATGCACCAGAACAGAGGGTCGACGACCTTCCCCGCAGCTGCCGCGGCGCTATCGCCCATGCAGGCGAGACCGGCGGCGGGATTCCCGAAAAGAATGCCTTCGGGCTGGATGATCGCGCCGAGCGTCCCCGACTGCCAGGTCGGCAGCACCTCGGTGATCATGGCGACGTCGAAGCCGTCATTCTCGAGGCACGGCAGGTCGGTAAACATGTCGAGCATCGCCCAGACCGGCGAGATGTAATAGTGCATCTGCGCGAACATCTTGCGGGTGTTGGTGCCGTCCGAAATGGATGACTGGCTCCCTTGCAGCTTGCCGCCGGTCGGTAGCAGGTCGGCGCCGAGCGCCATCATGCAGCCGGGTTCGGTCACGACATCGACCATCCGGTTCGGCGACCAGTAGGAGACCTTGACCCCGAACCAGAACTGGAGACCCTTGCGGCAGGCGCACAGAGGCTTGGACGAGGATTGTGCGTCGAGCGCCTTGTCGAGCTTGTCGAAACTTCCCACCCGGATGCCGCCGACCGTGATCGGAAAGATGCACGTCCAGCGCACCTTGGTGATCGGGTTGAAGACGGTGCCCGCCTCGCATTTGGAGGCATGGGCCTGACTCGGCCAGACGAGCGTCATCAGCAGGCCGATGACGAGTCCGGTGGCGAAGAAGGGAAGACGCCCGATCATCGCGTCGCCCCGTTCGCGGCAGTCGCGACAGTCCGGCTCTTCGGTCCATATTCGGTGAGGACGAGACGCGTGCCTGACTGCTCGACGACGACCGGAGCCACGGTGAGCCCCAGACGCTGCTTGACCCGCTCCTCCAGGATGTAGATCGCCCGGCCGGTCTTTTCGCTCAGATCGATCGCGTCGCCGTTCTGCTGTCCAAGCGCGGAGAGCAGGATGAAGTCGCTCGGGCGGGCATTGCGGAGCGCCCAGCCAAGGTCGCGCGGATGCACGACGACAAGGCGTTGGGGCAGCTTCACATAGGTCAGCGGATTGAAGGTGAAGCCCTTCGGGTAGAGCGTCTTGCCGCCCGGGAGCGTGATGCCGAAGTCGAGCGTGTAGAACGGGACGACGCTGCGCACACGATCGGCGCCGGCGACACCGAGCGGGGCCGCCTTGAGCGCGCTCCATTTGTCGCGCGGGCCGAACGCCTTGCTCATGTCGCTGGGCAGAGTCGCGACCTTGGCCTCGATCTCGGCAAGGGCATCGGGCTCCGCGATCGGCCAGGTCCGTCCAATCGTGCTGCGCGATTGGGCGCCGCCCAACGGGGCGGTCGCGGCGAATGCCGCAGCGACGGCCAGCGCATTGCCCGTCAGCAGCACAAGGGGGATCGGCCCGCGACGGACCCGTCGCAACAGATCAGCGGCCATGGCGTTGCCTCCAATGCTCTTCGGGAGGCTCGGGAACGCCGATGAGAGCGGCGACGAATGCGCAAAGCGCGAGTGGGGTCAGCAGCCAGATCAGCGTGCCGGCATCGCCGGTAAGCGACGGCGTCATCAGCAAGAGCGCGCTCTGGACCAGCATGAGCAGGAAGCCGCTGACGGTGAGCCGGATTGCCGATTGCGAGGGCGTGGAAGAGATAAGGCCGTTCATCGCCGTCTCCACCGGTGCAGACGGCTCATCAGCTTCGCGGTGCCCGCTGAGAGGCTCAGCAGCAGAAGGCCGGTCGCGAGGCAGGATGCGGCGACGATGAGCGAAGCGCGCAGTACCATCATGGTCGGCTGCTTGAGGAACAACCCGGCGACGAGCACCAGCAGTCCCATCATTGCCGTCTCGATCATCACGAGCCGGAAGCGCCACTGGAACGACTCCGCTTCGAACCGCTCCGCAAGTCGTTGCTCTACAATGATTTCGATGGCCTCGTTGTCGGACCAGTTGAGCGGAAGCTGATCGGGGTGCGGCCGATAGCGTGTCATGGCGGTCACGCTCCCACGAGGCCGGACGCGGCGGGCGCGCCCAGGATCTGCGAGGGCTCGACGCCGGCGAGGCGGCAGATCGCTTCGAGCGGCGAAAGCCCCTGGCGTAACAGTGCCTCGAAAGCGGCCACCTCGTCTGGCGCGGACGTGTTGATCCAGTAGGAGAAAGGATCGACCACGAGCCGCGCGATGCCGAGGCCCAGCGGCGAGTCGATGAACACCTCGCTATAATTGGGCTTCGAGTTGCGGACCGACTTCAGGAGATCGAGGACGAAGCCCGAATAGTCGAGGATCTTGTTGTCGACCGCGCGGTCATAGGTGGAGCCCTGCAGCAGGAACCGCGTCGCGGCGTTTTCAAGGATCACCTGGCCAGTGCCACCGAACAGCGTGAGGTCGTTCATCGACTGCAGCACGATGCCGAACGAACCGCGATACTTGCGCGCGCGTCGGTAGCCCTGCCCGAAGGCCTCGGCGAGGCGCGACAGGTCCTGCCCATCTGTCCGGGTCATGAACTGCGCGGCTTCGTCGCAGAGCACAAAGCGGGGACGGTCGCGCGCGGAGAGATAGAGTTCCTGCGTGACCGCGTTCACCACCACCATGACGATGACGTTGAAGAGGTCCGGCATCGCCTTGAGGCGCTCGAGTTCGAGCACAACGAATTCGTCGTTGCGGATGTCGAGGGTGGACGGCCCGTTGAAATAATGCCCGTAAGCGCCGCCCGAGCCGAAATCCCGCAGATTGAAAGCGAGCTCCCGTGAGGTCGGCACTAGGTGTTCAACGCGGTCGAGATCGGTCTCGACGAGCGAGGGATAGGTGCCGAGCCATTCGCGCACGGCGTCGATGCCATGATCGGCCCTCCCCGTATCGATCGTCCATTGGACGGCGGACTTGAGGAGGTTCCATTCCGATGTGGTCACGCCCTTGCGGGTCGAAGCGTTCGCCATCTCGGCGACGATCGCGACCGCCATGGTGATCGCCGACTGCTTGTCATCGCCGTCGAGCGCGAGCCCCATATCGAAGGGATTTAGAACCAGATGCTCTTCGCCGATGTCGATATAGCGGCCCGAGCAGAGCGTGCAGAGTTTCCGGTAGCTCCCGCCGATATCGATGATCCGGATCAGCGCACCATTGGCGTAATATTGCTGGCAGAGATTGTTGAGCAGGAAGCTCTTGCCAGCACCACTCTCGGCCGAAACGACGAAGTTGTAGTTGTTGATCCTGGGGTCGAAGAGATCGAGCGTAACGAGCTGGCCCTTGCGGCCCGTATAGAGAAGCGCCGGGCGCCCGCCGCCGCGGAAGTCGGTCTGGATCGGCGCCATCAACACTGCCGCCTTCACCGGCATGCGGAAGTCCCGTTCGAGCAGGCGGAGCGTCGTTCGGTCGGGGTAGAGCCCGAACGGCAGGCTCATCACCAGCAGCGTCGGGTTGAGATAGCTCTCCTCCTGCATCGAGAAGGGCAGGGGTTCGCCCTCCCAAAGGCGCTTGGCGCGTGCTGCAAGGTCGCGGGCATGCGCGCGGTCGCGGCCGAACACCCAGATCGTCGGGATCACGCGGACGAACTTGCTATTGCCCGCCTCGTCCAGGATCCAGCCGATCTCCTCGATCTGCTTGCCGACCTCGACGGCGAACGAGCCCGCGGCCTTCTGCGCCGAGAGTATCTGCGCGCGCTTGTGGATCTCGAACTGCGAATGATCGAACAAGATGTTGAGCGTGTAGAGGAAAGGGCCGCCGATCTGGTCGCTGTCTTCCGAGGCGCCACGCATGCCGCCCATGAGGCGGTTGGCGCGCTCGGCTGTGATGCGCCGGGCCGGTGCCTTGGGCGTCAGACAACGAGCGACCTGGTTGCCCAGGAACACCTCCGCGCCTTCGAACACGAGATCCGGACCCGCATCGATGATCTGCTTGGCGATCGGCGGCGCGCCTGTGGTCGTGCCGTCTGCAAAGACGCCCGGTGCCGGATCGGCGACGCCGTTGAAGACGCGCCGGTAGAAGGCGACCATCTCCTCGGGCGGTAACCGGCGGATGCCGAGCTTCGACAATTGCTCCTCGACCTGGCGGCGCAGATCCTCGCCCAGCGGTCGGCGCGTCTTGATTGAAAGCAGCGTGCGGAAATTGCGAACCGGGATACCGTGCAAGGCCTTGAGCCCATGCCGCCCTTCGCTGAGATAAGCGTGGGTGTGACGTGCGGAGGCCTGAATGAGCGGATCGTCGCGGGTCTTCAAATCGAGAAAAGCGTCGAGCGCGTCGTCGATCAGCGGGTCCGCGAAGGTGTGGAGCTGCAGGACCGTCCCGTCGGGGAAGTGGATATTGAGCAGCCCCTGCAAAGCGCCCTGCACATGGGCGAACATATAGGCGGTGGGCACGAGCTCCCAGGCATGGCCCCAGGTGTCGTCGATGCAGAGGAACGCCTCGGTCTCCTCCTCCCACGCAACGAGCGGAAGATAGTCCGAAAAGCTGTCGCGCCGCACGGCGTTGCGAAGACGCGCATAGCTGAGGCCGCTCATGGCTGATGCTCCGGCACCGGCGGCACGATGGCTGGTGCAGGCGAGGAAGCCGGCGCGGGCTCAGCATCGGGCGCAGCGGCATCGCGAACCTGCCCGAGGATTGGGGCCTGAGACGCGCGATCGGGCGCGGCGACAAGTGCGCCGCCCACGACCCAAACGGGCTTGTCGACCACCGAATAGACGTAGCGTGGCATGTAGAGCCGGTCCGGGCGCTGCCGATCGGCATAAGGCAGGATCAGCGTGCGGACGGTCTGCGCGGGCTTGAGCATCGGCGTGACCGGAGCTTCGATCAGACCTTTCAACTCGCGATAGACGCTGTCGCGATAGCTGCCATAGGCGTTGCCCGCGCTTCCGCCCCGCGATCGGGAACCAACTCGGTCGGCGTCCTGCCGGCGCAGCATGGCGCGGTCATTGGTGACCTTGGGGTCAGACTTCGAGACGACCCCGGCGACTGCGTCTTCATACGCCCGATCGGGATGGATGCATTGGCCGTGGTCGCTATTCTTGCAGTCGAACTTCTCCGAATAGGGCGACATCATCGAACCGACGGTCGCGCATCCACCCAAACCCACGAGCAGGCCGAGCGAGAGCAGAGACCGAAGCAGAGACTGGTGTGCCAGCGCGGGCATGGCGGAACCTCCTGTAAGATGGCGGGCGCGTCGCATCAGAATTTGCCTCCGACAGACGGCTTGATCTCGAGGGCGAGGCCTTCCTGAATGACGACCACGACATCCTTGGCCGCGCCCACTTCGACCACCGGGCCGGCTTGGCGGGCGAGATCGAGATAGAAATCGGTGAGCTTGTCCGACGACTTGGAGAGCCCGCCGGCAACTCCCGACTTGACGGCGTCGCCCGCGTCGAGACTGCGCACGCTGCCAAGCGCCGAGGTAGAGAGGCTACCGAACGTGCCCTCGACCGACTGCGAAATGCCGGCGATCGTGCCCGCGATGAACGAACGCGCGAGCGTCGCACCGGCGCGCGTCACCACCTTCCCGGAGAGGCCCTTCTTTCCATCGGCGTCGACGAAGAAGCCCTTGATCGCTTGGTCGACCACCGCGTGACTCTCGAAATCGACGCACGAGATCGAGACGAGCTGGATCTCGACCCGCTCCTTGGCGAGGCTTCCGGTCGCGTTACCGATCACGAAGCAGCCGGCGAGATTGGCCTTCACTTCGTTGGGGAGCACAGCGGGCGCCTGGACCCGGGCGATGATCGGCTCGGGATTACTGGTCGCGTCCCGGCTTGCCAGCGCGTCGATACCGGTCAGCAGCCGCGCCTTCATGAAACCAGGTGGCAAATAAATCGTCCGCTTCCCTTTTTTTGACGCGGCCCCGCCGCCCGCGCCTCCCTCCGCCGTTTGCGTTGCGGTCGCCGCGCCGATCGCGCCGACCTGCCGTTCCGTGGGCGGCGCAGGCGGGGCCGCTGGGGCAGCCGGAGCACTAGGCGGCGCCGGGATTTCGTCGGCCGCACCCCTGGCCTCGGGAGGAGCCGGCGGGTAGGCGGGGGCTTCGCCGGGAAGGGCAGGCGGAAGGTCGCCGTCGCCGCCCGCGCTTTGGGCGTGGCCCGTGCCGGCGGCACCCGGGACCACCTTGCCTTCCTCGATCGCGGTCACCCGATCTCCCAGCAGGGTCTGTCCGTCGAGGATCTTCTGGAGATCACCGCGCAGCTTCACCTCGAGGCTATCGCCGCGTAGGCCCGCGCCCATGTCGAGATTGGAAGCCTGGGGCGCCTTGGGCGCCTCCTTCTGGCCGCTGGTGCTCGCCGTATAGAGACCGAGGCCAAGCAGTGCGATCGTCGATACGACACCCAGCTGCTTGGCGCGCAACTTCTGGTCGGAACTTAGCTTCGACCACTGCGCCGGCAGATCGAGCAGGGCCGGACGCTGAGTATTCGTCGTCTCGTTGACGTCGCCACCCTGTCGGGCCGACGGTCCTGCCTCTCCCTGAGGGTTCTCTTCCGGCGCGGTCATGGCTGGACACTCCGGCGGACGACGATCAGCCTGGCGGTCTCGTTGGGACCCAGCGTCAGCCGGTCGATCGTGATGGCAAAGATGTCGTCCCCAAGCGCCGTATCGAGGAAATCGCGTTCATCGAGCGTGATCGCGACGCTCGAACGGACCAGATATTCACTGACCGAAAGCCCCGCGCCCTCGACCTCGAGACGCCGCCGCTCGCTCAGCGACGCTGTGGGAAGGTCGACAAGGGCGAGCCTGTCGCGCGAAGGCGCGACCTCGGAAAATGACGCGGGCACCCGGTCCTGCAGGATCGCAAGCGCAATCCCGACTGCCCGCTCTTCCTCCACCAGCGGTCCCAGAAGCGCCTCATTGGCACGCGCACGCTGCGCGCCGCCTGGGACCAGTGTCACGGTCTGGGCCGGAATGTCGGCGGGCTCGGCGTAGAGCGGATAGATAGCGCCGTTACACGAGACGAAGAATTCGGACGGAGTCGTCACATAGGTACGCGTCTTCGTGCTACCTGGCGCCGCACTCGGATCTTCGGTTTCGAGGACGAGGAACTTGATCCAGGCGTCCGATCCACCGCGCTCTACCGCGAGGCCCTTCTCGGCCGAGAATTTGACGTCGTCGATATCGCCGCCGACGCACACGACATGATTGACGTCGCGATTGGAGAGCCGGACGCGGCTCGTCTGGTCGGGAAGCGCCGCGATCGACTGGGCGAAGGCGGGGACGGAAGCGGGCAGGGACGCGACGAACGCCCCCGCGAGGCAAGCGAGCCTCAAGCGGTTACCGGACATCGGCACTGAAGTTCTCCTCCTGGAGGGCGGTCAGCCAGAAGCGGCCGTTCTCGAGCGCGTAGCGAATGCGCAGATTTCCGCGGAATTTGCGGATCACGCCGCCGATCACGCGGACCTTTTCGACAGGGACGAGGATTTCGCTGCCCGTCCAGGTGACGGGCTGGTCGCCGCGGATATAGGTCGCGATCGAGAGCGTCGGATTGTTGCCGAGCTCGTCGAGCAGTCGGTTCAGGCTGTCGCGCAGGCCGTTGTACGCGCTGGGATGCGCGATCCGCAGCAGCTCCTGGAACTGCCGGTCCGCCGAATAAGCGGAATAGGTGCCGGCGAGACCGACGATGTTGAAGGTAATCGAGCGGAGATAACTCTCCGACGGCTTGTTCCCCGTCACATAGAGGTCGCCGTCCGCGCCGAAGGGCACGACCACGGTGCGCGTGTTCTGGTTCGAGGTATAGATGAGAGTGCCGAGCACCGCAGTGATACCGAACAAGCCGGCGATCGCCACCTTGAGCAGCCGATTCTCTTCGAACAGGTTGGCCGATCCCTGCAAATAGCGATGCAGGTGCCAGCTCGGGCGAGTGTCGCCGATCATGTCGGCCGCTGCCTTGCGTCGGAACGGATGTGCCATCTCGCCTACTCGAAGAAGCGGGTCTGGGTGGGACCCGGATAGTTGCGGAAGCGGGCAAGGCCCCAGCGCCAGGCCAGGTGCGGGATGAACCCGCGCGGCTTGGTCCGCTTCCAGGGAATGAAGAGGAGAAGAGCGCCGAGGAGCGACCAGCCGATGATCCCGCCGACGATGACCGCGACGAAGATCACGCTCATCACGACGATGAACTCCTGACTGTCGAACCAGAGGATCTGGACCGGCCGGTGCAGGAACTGCGGAAGTCGTTCGTCCACGCCCTTCTCCCTTGCTTCACCACGCTGCTGAGCGTGGTCATCGGAAGGCGACCATCACCTTCCGTTCCGGCGGACGGGCGCCGGCGGACCGGCCACCCGTCCTGTCTTCAGATCAGCATGCCGAAGGTCTGGAGGATCGAATCCGCCTTGATGAGGCAGACCGCCGCCACGATCGTCGGGATGCCGATCATGATGTTCGAGAAGAGCCGCGAGACGCCGAACAGGAAGGCGGCGACGCCGCCCACGAAGCCGAGCGGTCCTTTCACGCCCTGGTTCACGACGATGTCGTAGATGTCGTAACCAAGGTCGCCAGCAGCCGGCGCCTGGAAGGCGTAGGCGACGCTCGTGCCAGCGATCGCGGCCAGAAGGAAAAGGACGGCCGCGTCGATCGTGCGGAACGTCCTTCCCCGAAGCAAAGTGAACATATTCAGTCTCCTTATGGTCACCAGAGCCGTCCAGATCATGCTTGCCGGTACCGATTGGTGGTCGTGTCCGGCCGGCGGCTTCGCTGGACGGCCCCTGGAGGCGCGCTGCCGCCGGCATCCCGGTCCTCGCCGGCACGGCGACCGCCGCGCTCGTGCGAGATCCGCCAAAGTCGTAGGGGCCGACCCTTCAGGGGCTGGGCTTGGGTTTCCGGCTTTCGGTCTCGAGAAACGCTTCGAGTTCGGCTTGCTGGAAGCCCGAAACGAGTTTGCCGTCGACGAAGAGCGTCGGCGTGCCCGAGATGCCCATCTTGCGGACGGTCTCGGCGTCGCGAGCGACCTTCTCGGCGCCGGGACGGCATTTGTGCAGCGCGGCAGGCTGAGCACCGGAGTAGACGGATTTGAAGGCCGCCTGCTGATCCGGGGAGCAGAGGATATGCTCGGCCTTTGCCGCCGCCTGTGGGTGAATACCGCTCACGAAGTAGACGAGACGCTGGACCGGTCTCCCCTCGGCTTCCTTGGTCAGCCAGAAGCGTTCGAGCGCCTGGCAATAGGGACAGTCGGGATCGGTGAACTCGATGACCTTGGGCGCGCCCGCAGGCCCTATCACAAGGGCCTCTGCGGGATTGATCGCGCCCAGTCGCTTCCTTGCGCCCGCATCCTGCGCCAGAGCCGTCAGGTTGACACCGTTTTTGTCGTAGATCGCCGCGAAGAGGAGATGCTGGCTCTCCGGCGCGAAATAGATGACTCGTCCACCCGCAATAGCCTGATATATTGGACCGCTGACGGGCGCCGGACCGAAGTCCTCGAAGGTCAGATTGGTGAAGGTCTGGCGCAATTGACGCTGAGCCTCCGCGGCCGCCGCCGTGAGCGGCTCGGCGCTGGTTTCTTGCGCATGGGCGGGGGCCGATGCGCAAAGTAGCGCAGCCAGGATCAGTTTACCGCTGCGCGACATCGGATGACTCCGGACGAACGAGGGAGGTGCGCGCGAAAATTCGCCAGTCGAGAGTGAGCGAGTTTCCGAGTTTGATCGCCGCCGAGAGGGGCAACGGTGCCGCTGCAGGCGGAGGCGGGACAGAGTTGGTCTTCTCGCGGATCGAGAAGCCCGCCTCGTTCTGGACGATCGCGAGCCCAGCGGTACGGGCGCAAGGGTAGCCTTCCGCGTCGGGACGATAGGTTTGGGCGCTGGCGGGGTTGGCGCCGATGACCAGCAGAAGGGCTCCTGCAAGCATGGGCGGGGAGCATGGAAAGTCCATGGCACGCGTCTCCTCGTGGCGCCGCAAGGCGCTCGGGTTTGGGGTTTGGCTAGTCCGGGCGGCGAAGCTGGAGCTTAGGCTCGTGGTCTCCGTCGATCCGGTACGTCCTAAGCAATGACCATCACGAAAGCCTGCCGCAATAGGCAGGGCACTGAAGTGCCGAAGCGGCGAAACAAAGCATAAGAGGAGCAGAATCGGTCAGTGGAGATGACAAGCGCGCCGAAGAACAGTTTTAGGCACAAGCGGCATTATAATGCCGCTTGTGCCTCGCTTCGTCGTGGAAATGCACCTGTTCGGGAACGCGAACGGGTGTTCGAGCGCTAGTTTTGGCATGGGAAGAGAGCGATGGGTCGAGCACGACGCAGCTTTAAGCTCCGGCTTTCACCGGCCGGATTGGACGTTCTGATAGATTCCCATTGCCATCTGATTCGCGTCACGCGGTCGCTTATCGCCTGGGGAACCACGCTCCACGTCGCGATCGAGTATCTGAACAGCATGCCCACCGATGAGATCATCGATCAACTGAGCGGGCAGGAGGTGAGTTGGCTCGGGGGAGGAGAGGAACATCACGTCGGCGCCTCGTGCCAGCTGTGGGACATCGCAACCAGCATCACCGAGCGTATCCAGCAGGACTCGCCTAAAGCGAGGCAACCCACTTTGGGCACAATCTACATCGTGGCGCTCCTGCAGGTCACAAAAGCGGACCAGCGTGCATTGCTGCGAGCTTTTGATCGCGCACTGCAATCGGGGGCAAGAACACCGGCCTCACGCGATGCCAATGATCTTGTTGGGTAAATCCCGACAAGTTGGCCGAGGTTCCGTTTGACAGTGGTGGTAAGTACACCTTAGCCTCAAAACCAATGGAATTGCCTTGGCGGGCGGTATCTCCCGTAAGGAGACACGGATATGTCGCATCAATTGGCGACTTCCGTTGCTGAAAGTCCGATCCTGTATGTCAAGGTACTGTCAGGGCGGCAAATAGAAGAGGCACGGAAGAAACGGCGCCTGACGCAACGCGATCTGGCGCGCGAGCTTGGCATGGGTGTGCGCTGGCTTCGCGAGATCGAAGCCGGTAACCCACGCTCTCGGCTGGATGACCATCTGGCTTGCGCCTATCGGCTAGAGCTGTCGACGGGCCATATCCTCATCCCGCTTCTCTTCGCGGGGCAGAAGATGTGCTTTCCGCGGCAGCTCGCGATGGGCGACCTCAGCGATCTCGAGCGCCTGTGCATCGAGATGATTGCGCAGCGAAATCTGGATCACCTGACCCAGGCTCTTACCCCCGCGTGGACGACCCCCCTGGTCCCGGCAGGAGCTGGGCTGTGATGTCGGCAATGGACCGTCCATTGCAGGAGCGCGTCTATCACGGCCTGAAAGCCGACTACTTGGCCGGCCATTTCGTCCCGGGCAAACGGATCGACATCCAAGACCTTGCCAACCGGCATCACTCAAGCAAGACCCCTGTTCGCGAGGCGGCTTTCATTTTCGTCGGTGAAGGACTTTTCATGCACCATGAAGATGGGGGATTCCTGGTTCCGATCCCTGAGCCTCTTGAACTCATAGAGCTTCTTGGGTGGCACATGCAGCTGATAATGGCGTGTATGTCCGGCCTGAGAGAACCTGCGCTCCGACGCGCGCTTCAGCAATATTCGAATATGGCTCAGGATGCCTCCGCGGTGGATTTGGCATTGCGGGCAATGGAGATCTTCACATCGTTGGCGGATGCAAGTGGGAATAGCCAAGCATCAATCCACGTCCGTCGTTTGAACGAACGACTCCACTACACGAGAATTGCGGATGCCATTGAACCCAAGATTGCCGAAAAGGAACTTTCGGCTCTGACCAGCCCTCGGGTAGCCGATTTCCGAAGAGCTGTGCGAAGGAGAATAGAAGCATACCATTTGAGGAAAATTTGCCATCAACGACATATTGTCCAGACCGGAGAGGCGTCGCGATAACTCAATAAGCTCAATCAGTTAATATGAGAACCGCAGAGGCAGCCTTTCGCGGACAGCGGCTCCGCCGTCTTCCTCAGAATATCGCGCCAACCTGTCTCGATATATTTCCCCCATCATGAAGCGCAACGCGGCTACTTTCAACTGCCGCGAGTTCTCGCGGTTGTTGAAGAGGAGAAGTGTCATGGAACGGAATGGCGAACTTAACGTCGACGAGCTGATCGACCTCGGCTCGGTGGTCGCCGAGACAAAGGGCGGCGCGATGAGCGGCGACGACAGCATCCTTCAGAAGCAGCAGACCGGCATCGGGCTCGAGGACGACTGAAGGCGGTGGCGCGCGCCGTCAATGGCGCGCGCCATACTTCCGGGAAGGGCGTTTTACATGCGCTATCAATTGAGGGAAGGCCTCTTCCACTGCATCGCGGGACAAAGTGTCATCTTCCTTGATCTGCCCAAAAACCGATATTTCGCGCTGCCCGCGCCATCCACGCAAGCCTTCAGACACCTCGTAGCCCGAAACGGCGAGAAATTCGTTGGGGCTGAGGAGGCTCTTTCATCGCTTATTGAGGCCGGGTATCTCATAGAAGATCCGGTGTCAGGCGGCAACTTCAATAATCCGGCGATCGAAATTGCAAGCGATGCTATACTAGAAAGCAATCAAAGGAAATTTGCGGTCTGGGAGTTTCTCGTCGCGTTGTATTGGGAACTGCTGACCTCCCTGAAGTTGAGGTTGTTTCCCTTATCCTCCATACTCGAACGTATTGGCATATCGCGAGGTGCTCAAGGTTCCGGCGAGGAGATGGGCGAGGTGCAAATAGCCCGCTGGGTGTCCGCCTTTGACCAGACCGCACTCATTCTTGGTCGGACGGATCGATGTCTTGTTCGGTCGCTGGCCATGTTCTCCATCTTACGCGGACACGGTGTTTCAGCGGCTCTAGTTATAGGAGTGCGATCAGACCCATTTTCGGCCCACGCATGGGTGCAACATGACGACATCGTGCTGAATGACTCTGTAGATCAAATTAATAACTACGCGCCGATCTTGGTGCTCCGATGACAGTACGCTATTTCTCCATATTGGGCCGGAGGGCGCAACCTGTTCGGCACATCGTTGGGGCTCTCCCGCCGCATCTGCAATGGCACCCTATCGCAGCTCATTCCTTGTTGGCAGTCAGTAATCCCAAAGAGCTAATTACACTTCCAGGCACTACGGGTTTTCTGATCGGCACGCTGTTCCGTCGCCACGGCTCCGCAGAACCTGTATATCGGTTTGATGCCGACGACGTCGAAGCAATCGAAGCGACGCAAGGCCAACACATTATAGACCGCTTCTGGGGGCGCTATGTCGCTGTCATTCGCACGCCGGGTCACTTACTCGTACTCCGAGACCCATCTGGTGCTTTGCCCTGCTACTATACGGTTTCCCGAGATGAATTGGTACTGACGTCCGACCCTTCGACACTCGCCACGGCAACTGGATTTGTACCGGAGCTAGATCGTCCGCAATTGGCCAGGGCGCTCGCACTTGGAGGATTTCCAGAAGAACGCACCGCACTTGAGGACGTGCGCCAGATTCTACCCGGCATGAGCTTACAAGTTCAGCGGGCCGACGTCTCGACGAAGATATGTTGGGACCCTTGGAGATTTGCATGCGAACAGTCAGACCGGAGCATCGAGGATCACGCTGAAGGACTTCGTCGAGTGACACAACTCTGCGTAAGCGGATCGGCGAAAGCTGGAGCGCGCTCTCTTTTGGGCGTCTCCGGGGGACTTGACTCCTCGATCGTGGCTGCTTGCCTCCACTCCTCTGAGAACGATTTTGCGTGCGTCACTCTTAAAACTGATGATCCTCTGGGAGATGAACGCTCATACGCTCGCGCCCTCGCTTCTCATCTGGGCCGGCAGCTTTTCGAGGAGAGCTATGCTCTGGAAGATGTCGACTTAGACAAGTCATCGGTCTGTCACTTGCCGAAGCCATGCGGTCGCTTGGATACGCAAGCGTACGATGCAGCGGTGGTGCGCGTCGCGAGGCAGATTGATGCCAAGGCAATTTTCACAGGTAACGGCGGTGACAACGTATTTTATATGAGCCACTCGGCCCGGCCGGTGGCGGACCAATTCCTAGCAAATGGCTTTTCCCCCGCTCTTCTGACAACCGTTCGCGATATCTCGAGGTTGACTGGGGCAACTGGGGCGCGAGTGATCTTGCAAGCGGTTCGTGCGTGGCGAAATTCGTCTGACGGCTACGTGTGGAGAACCGACCCGGCATTTCTGTCGGACACGGTGATCGACGATGTTGTTTCTCATCCAGTTCATCATCCTTGGCTGGAGCAACCAAGGGGTTGCCGGCTGCCGGCAAAGGCTGCGCACGTCGCGATGCTCATTCGTATGCACCACTCCCTCGACGCCTATCGCGAACGGGGCGGCATATCGGTTCTCCATCCGCTGGCGTCCCAACCCCTACTGGAGTTCTGCTTACAGATCCCCGCCTGGCAGCAGTGTTACCAAGGCGTTGACAGGTCCGTTGCGCGGAAAGCTTTCCGCCACGCGCTTCCCGAAGTCGTTGTCGATCGCACGACGAAGGGTGGTCCACAAGGCTTCAGCTTCCAGATATTTCACCACTATCGAAACGAGATTAAGGAAAGGCTGCTTGACGGTTATCTCGCGAATGAGAGGATTGTCGAACGATCCGCACTAGAAACGGTGTTTCGCCCAGGGCATCCGACGAGCGCTGCGGAGATCACGCGGCTACTGATGTTGGTCGATACCGAGGCATGGGTGCGGCATTGGCGTTCGTTTGGCGAAAAATCGACTTTTCCGCATACCGATGTGGCGTGACTTAACGGCATCACAGCAAGCAAGCAGTAGGTGTGATAGAGCGTCGAAGAAACAACTTCTGCGTGTACCAATCAATTGGCTAGTTATGGACTAATCTTCTGACTGCCACTCCCGTCCGTCTCCGATGCCCCGGAGCCAGAAGTCGAACCACCGTAGATTGCGCTCGTACGCCGCCAAGCGGTGCGCGGGCTGCCATTTTATGTGATGCTCCATCGGAAAAACGAAGAGAGCTGCCGCGCGATTTGCCTGCTTCAAGGCGGCATAACTTGCGATTGCTGCTCGAAATTCGTCATCTGATTGCTGGATGAGTAACGGGGCCGAAACTCGCTGAGCATTCGCTATGAGCGAAATATGGGACCAGAATTCTGCGTTATAGTCGACCAGCGGTGGCCAGCCGCTTTGATGATAGGCTTTGGCTGCGGCTGGTCCCACCGTGGCATCCTGGAAGGGCTCCCAGCAGCATCCGCTTACGGACGCCGCGCTGAATAAATCGCTGTTGATAAGTGCAAACTGAACGGTCGAGGATCCATCGCTCAAACCGGTGATCCCGACTTGCCGCGGGTTTACGATGCCGCGATTAATCAAGCGCCGAACAGCAATTTCGATTGCCGAGAGTACGCTGCGTCGGTCTCTAAAGTCTCTCACAAGACTAGCCGGGTCCACGCCGTTCCTGTCAAATTCCAACCGAAGAAGGCTTGAGTCGGGACGTTGAACGCTCAAGACAGCGTAACCGCGGCTGGCAAAAGCCTGAACCGGAAATTCGTCCCCGACGCCTCCTCGCAAGAAACCTCGAGATAGATATTGGACAACGATCAAGGGGTAGGTGCGGCCTCTCACATATCCTAGCGGATAAATTAGATCTCCAAACGTTTCGATTCCAAATCCATTGCGCCAATGAAGTCGCTCAATCTTTCCCAGTGAGAACCGATGAAACTCCGGGTTTGGATCATAAACAACCCTAATCCGGCCGGTATCTGGATTCAGAAGGACAATGTGCCTCGGGTCCGCCGACCGCTCGCGGGCACACACCAGACCCAGATCCATCGGCTGACAGTCGAGTAACAAGTCCGGTGTGGCGTACAGACGTTTCGGCTGCGAAGTTCCAAGTTTCCATTCATAAATGGCCGTCTCACTATTGGCCCAGCCATCACGGCGCATGAACCGCAGACCGTTGGCATCCTTCGTCCACCAAATCGCTAAAACTCCGGTGCAATCTGGCGAAGTGCAAACTTGTTCTTCTCCGGTCTCGTTCCGAACCGCAAGCTTGCTGCCGATCGAGTCTTGTTGGCCGTCACCAACGGAAACGAAGGCTGTTCGACCCTCCTTCGAAATTGCAAAGGGGCCGGCGGTCGCGGTCTGCACAGACTTTTCAAATTCTGCTGCTTCGGCAGAGGATGCCTCCCAAGCACGGCCGGTGGAGAGGTCAACGGTCTTCGTCACACGAGTCGTGGTGGTAACCTGGGGCCCATCGGCGAAGAGCGGTATAAAGCGAGAATCGTAACGAAATCCCCGAAGGGCCTCCGCTTTCACAGCTCCTTCGAGCGCGGGATCTCGTTGAGAACACGAATAGACTAGGCGATGATCGTCGTCCAGGAGGAGGAAATCATCCACTCCTCCGGCCTCGCTTGTCACAGCTTCGCTGCCGGCTCCGCTCGCCGCTGCACGCCAAACCTGCGCCGTTCCGGCTAATCTCTTGAGAAAATATATCCACTTTCCATCATGCGACCAAATGAGCGGCGTACCGGCTGCGTTTCCGGTGCTAACCGCTACGCCTCCGACGCCGCTGACAAACTGAAGTATGATATCGCCGCCTGTATCAACGGTTCTCGGCGCGGACCCCGATGTGATTTCGATTACATCGATGCGGATCAGATATCGATTTGACGATGGGTCCGCCGTCCTCACCTGCACGGCAGCCAATTTCCTGTCAGGAGAAAGACTAAAGATATGCTGCCCGGGCGTAGGCGATGCAGGACCGAGGTCTGAAAGGCGTGCGAGATCGCCAGCCGTCAATCGAGTCTCCTCTGCGTTCGGAGCAACCGCCATACTCGCGCCGGCCTCGCTTCCAACGAACGCGCCCCATATCACGAGACAAGGAACCGCCAGCGATCCTGCGCCCATGAGATAGGAGCGTCGCATTAGAAGCTCTTGCTGATAGTGGCGCTAAGAAACCGACCGGTGATCGGATAATTGGCAGAATCGTAGTGGTAACCAACTGAGCTGGTCGTCCGAATATAGGCCGGCTTTTCGTTAAGAATGTTCAGTGCTGATAGAGAGAACTTGATGCTCGAAAATGCCCCGATATCGGCGGGAGTCTCGAGCTGTAGGACTAAGTCGATCGACTTATAGGCGCCTACACCTACATATGGACTGAGACGATTGTCGAGTGATCCGCCGATGTAGGAGAACACTCCCGATATAGATAGATTGGCGTGCTGCCACTCAGCAGACGACGACGCGCGCCAATGTGGCGGCCTGTACAGAATGCCAGCGAGCTGAACCGTCGGTTGATTAGCGCTCAGTTGCTGCTCGCTTTCGAGATAGCTCGCCGCCCCGTGTAAGTTGATGCGATCACTCGATCCGGTAGAGAAGCTATAGTCGATAGCGAGGTCGACGCCGTCGATTTTCTGGATCGCCGCGTTTTGGAGGTAATTGGTGACGATCGCGACGACGTTCGCGGTGACAGGATCGCCGCCACCCTGGTCGTAGAGAGTTGTGATGCCGGAAAGTGCAGCAAGAACTTGGTCGCGGCTGGGGTTCAAATTCACATACGCCCCGTAGATTGGAGCGAACGCGAGCGAGTTCTGCGGTATCGGCGATACCGCCCGCTCCCGGTAGTTGATTCGAAAGTAGCTGGCGTCGATGCGCAACCCTTCGGCGAAAGACGGTGTCAGTGACGCCGTGACCGTCCAGTTCGTGGCACGTTCCGGTCTGAGGTCGGGATTACCGCCCGAGAGGTAAAGCACCGTTCCGGGTATTGGGCTCGTAGGAAAAAAGGCTGTCGAACCGATCTGAGAGTAACCATTTCTGGGGCGGCCTGCCTGGTATTGCGTTGGTGCTTTAAAGGACTTGCCCCAACTGAACTTGAAGGCAATATCTCGCAACGGTGCATATATGACCCCCAACTTCGGTGTAGCCACATCGCCGACATGGCTGACATTTTCGTACCGTACGGCTCCTGTAAAGCTCAGGCGGTTTATGAGGAGTACGTTATTACTCGGTGATACAAAGGGGAGGGAGATTTCGCCGTAGCCATAGGAGGTCGTTCGATCTTGCGTTAAATATTGGGAGGGTACGACGTTTCCACTCTCGATGGCTGCAATGTCGAGGATGAATTTTGTCCTGCGCACACCTGCACCAACAGCGAGCCGCGCATTGCCTCCGGGCAGCCTAAAGAGAGGCCCTTCTCCGCTCGCCTCAAAGGATTGCACGCGATTGGTGTAGATGCCCCTTTGTGTCAGGTAGGGCGATCCATCTAAAGCAACATCCGCCAGCTGCTCCGCTCTACTCTCACCGAAGATCGAGCCAAGCCTCAGATCCCACTTGTTCGTGAGAGCGAATTTCAGGCTCGGA
The DNA here is from genome assembly GCF_002431195.1 of Sphingobium sp. UBA5915. Classification (NCBI taxonomy): domain Bacteria; kingdom Pseudomonadati; phylum Pseudomonadota; class Alphaproteobacteria; order Sphingomonadales; family Sphingobiaceae; genus Sphingobium; species Sphingobium sp. UBA5915. The sequence continues at coordinate 64,474 of NZ_DJDV01000098.1, forward strand.
GCGATGGTCCAAGAGCGCGCGCCAATTCGTATGTCAGCTCCGTTCCCGCGGCATCCGTCGGTCGCGGTGTAATTGACGCATAGGCGACTGATCCGATCATTATATTGTCCGTCGAACTCGAACGAGAGCCGGTCGGTTATTTCTTGATGGCCCGCTAAGACAACGCTGTGTTGCCGCTCGCCACTCTGCAGGGTGTCCGAAGGATCATTGCTCTGAGTGTAGGATCGCTGGCGAGCGGTGACCGGGGTAATGTGACGAAAGTCGTAGGCGACCATGAAGCCGCCATTCTGCCATCGCTTGCCTGTGACGATATTATATTGTTGCTCGAAGTCGCCCCCGTCCGTCGAACCGCCGATCCTCGCAGATAACGTCGCGCCATCATAGTCTCTGCGGAAGATGACGTTCGCCACGCCGCCCACCGCATCCGAGCCATAGAGGGCTGACGAGCCGTCAGTCACAATCTCCACACGATCCAATGCAGCAAGGGGAATGGCGGAAATGTCCACGCCTTGGCTCATCGCATCATAAGCAACCCGATGTCCGTTGAAGAGCGTCAGCGTTGCGTCTGGACCGAGTCCTCGAAAGTTCAGCGTTGAAGAAGAACTGACATTTTCGGAGGTTCCCTGTCCCCCTCCCGGGATGCTAGGATTTTGGCCGCCCGAGTAGTTTTGGACCAGGCTGCGCGCGAACGTGCCAAGGTTGCTGATACCCTGCTTCTCGATGTCACTTCGAGTTGCGACCACAACCGGGGAAACCGGCTCGGCGCCACGAATTCGTGAGCCAGTCACGACGATCTCGCTTTGAACCGCCGAACGATCGGCTAGATCGCCCGACGGCTCCGATCGCCCCCGGATGATGATGACGTCCTTTCGGTACTGGGCAACAAGGTCAGACCCTTCCAGCAGCACATGGACAGCGTCATCCGCGCTGAATGACCCGTGCAGCCGCGGCGCGGTCTTTCCAAGGACCGCTTCGGAGTTGAAGATGATCTCCTTCCCGGACAGGCGGCTCACGGTCTTGAGGGCTTCGCCCAGGTCGCCGGCCTCGATGTTGTACTCGATGCGCCGCTCTTCCGCAGCGAGCGCGGGGGCGACCGGCACCAGCGTGCCGATTGCCGCCGCTGCAAGAAGCGCGCACCGAAACCGAGACTCCATTCGAACCATCTTTGCCCCCTTTTGAAATTCCCGACAATCTGGCGGGATTTTCAGGGGACATCGCAACAAAACTGCAACCTACGGGGTAGGGGTAAAAAGTTTTTGGATTATCTTTTCCGGAGCGTGATTTCGTCCGGCTTCGTCCTTTCGACGTCAAGATCGAACAGTGTCGCGAGACGGTCGGCGACCTGATCGGCGTCATTTACCCGGAATCGCCCGCTGACCCGCAACGTCCCGATAGTCGGGTCGCCCAGACGGATTGCGGTTGCAGAATCCCTGTTGGCTTCGGCCACGACTGCCGCCAGGGGCGTGCGCTCGTACTCACGCACAGGCGAGATCTCCGGCACGCGAGCGAGAGGCTGAAGTTCGGCTTTTCCCAAGGCTGATCGAAGCCCGGTCGACGTGATGGCCGCGAAACTGAGGGTCTCGCCCGGTTCAAGACGCGCGACAGCCGCCGGGCCGGTCGTTCCCTTGATAGTGCTGGGACGTTCGACATCGACTGCTCCACGGAGAAGCCTCACCGTCACGCGCTCGTCCCGCCCAAGGCTAACCTCGAAAATTGTCCCACGGGCAGTGACGCTTCCTCCACCCGCCAGGACGACGAAGGGGCGGGTCTCATGCGCAACGGCAAAGCGGGCACGACCGCGCTCGAGTTTCAGCTCACGCCGACCGGAGCTGAAGCTCGTGAAGAGTTCGCTGTTGGGATCGAGTTCGACCGACGAGCCATCCACGAGCCGCACCGTCTTTCGGGAGCCATCCAGGGTCGCATACCGCTGACGTTCGGCCGCCTGGTCGACCTTCGGCTGTGCCACCTGGACAGGAGCGCTACCCGTACCAGGTAGCTGTACCTTTGCGATCCATCCTCCGACGCCGATGGTCAGGAGGAGGCTTGCGGCTATTCCTGCCCATCGCCAATGGCGGCCGCTCTCCTCATTATCGTTCGCTTCGGTCTGGTCTTCGTCCTGGGCCGCCATGAAGCGGCCCAAAGCGAATATCTCGCCAGCACGATTGTACGCTCCCCGATGCGATGCCCCGAGGGCGAGCCAATCTTCGAACTGCGGGCGCCACTCCTCGGCATCGGGGCCCCGCATCCTGGCGAACCACAGGGATGCCTCGCGCATCTGCTGGTCCATCCTCGGCATAGGCTCCGGCATATCGTCCTCAGCCATGGGCATTTCCGATGCTCTTGCCGATGCGCACAATGGCCTCGGCCACATGCCACTCCACGGTTCGGATACTGATATCGAGTTGCTCAGCTATCTGCTTATATCCCAGTTCTTCAGCCCGATGTAACAAATATACCTCTTTCGTCCTCGGCGGGAGGCTCTCGACAGCCAGTCGATAGCGCTGCCGCATGTCGTTTATCTCCGCGACTGTGTCCGGGCCGGCAACGTCTTTGCCGGCCGAATAGACGACGGGATCGAATGATTGCATCTTGGCCCAGGCGCGCACGCGATCAGCGAGGAGATGCCGGACAATTCCCTGCAAATAGGCGCCAGGATTGCTCGCCGCGGCGGTGGATCGCGAAGCGACCAGCCTCGTGAACGCCTCCTGCACCAGATCGTGCCTATCCTCCTCGAGCCAGATGCGCCGCTTGAGAAAGGAAAGCAGCTTCGGCGCCTCCTTCCGGTAGACGGCCTCGAACTGGCGATGGTCGTAACCTGCGGACGCGCGCGCGCACGGGCCTTCATTCTCATTGGCGCGAAACATAGGCTTAGGCGCACGTTTGGAGATCGAAGCGCGCCAATGCGCGACGGCAGACAAGTAGCGAAGACAGCATGACAGAACCACCCAAGGGTGGCGGGCAATAACGTCCAATGCGTGCGCCCAACCGTCATGGATGAGCACGTTGCCATGCCTGGAAGGTTTATCCTGCAGACGGTCCCCAGCCGTTTCCCGCGCTGCACAAAAACTCTGCAACGATTTCCAGTTTCTTGCAAGGCGCTACAAGCGCGCGGATACGTATTTGTCTCTCTGCACCGCATCCTTAATGCTCGTTCGGCTGGCACGCCGACGGAACCGCGACGAGTTCGACCATCCGGTCGAAGAAGCGGTCGAGCAATTCTCTCGTCGCGGGCTCCAGTTCGACAAGGATCCTTCGGCCATCGCTCGGATCGCGTCGCAGCTTGACCAGTTCGCGCTGAGCCAGCCGGTGGACGATCCGTTGCGAATTCCGTTCCGATGCACTCGATGCTGCGGTCAGGGCGGTCAGCGAGCGCGGCCGGCGACTCTTGCAGGTGTAGAGATCGAGCAGCATCTCGAATGCGGGGATCGTAAATAAATCCCGGCCGAACTCATCTGCGCGCAGACGTTGAACCTGCTCCGTAAAACCGACCATGCTGCACCGGTCGACGGTGTTCGTGATGCGTGAGCCCTCGATCATTTCGGCTGCTCCCTATCCGGCTTGGCGGGCGTGCGGAAACCGGTGGGACTCCTCTCAGGTGGGATGGGCATGACACTCTCCTTTCTCATGGGAGAAGGAATCCCATGTCTTCGCGTGCCATATTGTAAGTTCTTGTCTGTAAATGGCGTCCGGTCCGCATTGATCCATTCTGGATGATTACGTCGCGATCGCTAAATCAGGATCACACTTCCAGCCGGCCAATCACCGATCAATGCGACCATCAGAAAGAAGGGCGTGATGACCGCTGCCTTGGCGGATCGGGCATGCGCCTCACTTTGTCTTTTCTGCGTCAGATAATGCACTGATCTGGAAAGCGGTGCGACCCTCGCCCGGAGGGGAGGGAGTGCAGAGTTGCCGGATGATTTCAGGCTTCCTCAGCCCTGCATTCGCCAGCACTTGCCTGCTCCGCCCGTCCTCGCATCCCTGCGCCGAGCGCTCGCTCAAGGGACCAGAACGGGCCGGGCCAACCGCTCGGATATCCCCATGGCGCGCAACAGCAACCGAAACCCTGAATTGGAGGCGATCGGCTCCGAAATCGTCAAGCGCCTCGGCGGCACATGGAAGCCCGGCGGCGCCATGTGCCTGTGCCCGGCCCACGCGGACCGCAGTCCCAGCCTGTCCGTGCGGGTCGGAGACAACGCACTTCTCTTCAAATGCTTCGCCGGCTGCGACACACGCGACGTCATCCATGAGATCCTGCGCCTGGAGGAGAACGCCCTCCACAATGTCGAGAGGGCCGCAAACGCGCCCTCGGACATGGCAACGGACCTGTGGCGACGCCAGATAGCGCAACGCATCTGGGATGAAGCCCGGCCGCTCAGCGGAACGCCTGCCGAGCTCTATTTGCGCCGCCGGAGGATCGCCATCCTGCCGCGCTCGCTGCGCTTCCATCCCCGCACGCCGCTTGGGCAGGGCGATGCAGTGGATTTCCGGCCCGCCATGATCGCGGCGCTGCACGATGGAGGCCTCCACCGGGACGGGCGCTTCGTCGCGATCCAACGCACCTTTTTCGATCGCGAAGAGGCACGCCGCGCCCGCGACCTCGCCGATCCGAGAATGACGCTCGGGCGCCCAGACCGCGCAGCCGTGATGCTCGCGCCCGCGACATCGGTTCTCGGCCTTGCCGAGGGCGTGGAAACGGCGCTCTCTGCGATGATGCTGTTCGGCATGCCTGTATGGGCGACACTCGGCAGCGAGCGTCTGCACCAGATCGCGATTCCCGAATATGTGACGCGGCTCGTCCTCTTCCCCGACAATGACATCGCGGGTGAGATCGGTGCGGCGAACGCCATCGACGCCTACGAAGTGCCCGGGCGTACCATCGAAACCGAATACCCCCCGTTCGGCTTCAAGGACTGGAATGATGTGCTCAGGATGGGCGGCAAGGCAAAGGCGGCTTGAGAGGGGGCCGCAACCGCCCTTCCGCCGCTAGCCGGCCGCAGGCGCCTCGGCGGGCGCGACCTCCGGCGCTGCTGCCGCGCCGACGCTGTCCTTCGATGCCCGGCTCCGCCTTGGCTTCGACGCCGCCTTGACCGCAACGGGCTTGGCCGTCCCGCTCGCCGCCTTGGGTTTCGGTTTCTTCGGCGCGGTCGCCGCCCCTGCGGAAGGCGCGGCTTTCGCCCGCGTGCGCCGAACCGGCGCGGCTTCGGCCTGAGCGTCTTCGGCACCCGCCGGAGCATCCGATATTCCCGGTGCGCTCGCCGCCGCCGCTTCGGCGGCTGGTGTAGTCGGCGCTGCCACGCCCTTGCGCTTTCCACCCAATCCAAGGCGTATCGCGACCTCGCGCCGCGAGGCCGAATAGCCCGGCGCGACCATCGGATAGTCGGCGGGCAGATCGAACCGCGCGCGATAGTCGGCCGTCGTCAGCCCGTGCGCCGACAAGTGCCGCTTGAGAGCCTTGTACGGCTTCCCGTCGATCAGGCTCAGAATATGGTCGGGTGAGGCGAGGCTCTCCTGGATAGTCACGGCCGGCTTGAACTGCGCCTCCGGAGCGGCGGCTCCGACCGCGTCTGCCTTGGCCTCCACTGCGGGTGCCGTGGCGGCGACGGCAGCGCCGCCCAGCAGAGCCCGCCTTGTGCCCTCGACAAGCGCAGGCAGTTCGCTGCTCGGGACCGTGTTGTTGGCGAAATAGGCGCTGAGCAACGTCACCGTCAAAGACATGACGCCCGCTTCTTCGGTCTCGGCCATGCAATATCCCTCTTCTCGCTGGAATTGGCGGCCTTGGACCAGGCCCACTTGCGCAAACGTAAACGAACAAGTGCCGATATTCGCCCGGCAAGTCAAAAGGAGGGGAGGAGGGTGGTTATGGGTGGTGTGGCGATTGGGCTACGCCGTATCTACCTGGAGAAGTCCGTTTCCGGATCGTTTCCGCGCCGAAGGCCCTTCGCGCGTAGTTCCGCGCGACTGAACATCTGAACGCTCCCACATGACCGCACCCGACTCGGTGCGGATCAGGCGCCGCCTTCCCCAGCTCCACACTCATGTCCGCTCGGCGGCTTCGACCTTGGTCGGAGCCGCCCTTTTCGTTTCGAAAGGAAATCGTCATGCAGGCTTCCTCGCACATCGACCTTCAGGTCTTCACTATCGAGATCGAGTTCGCCAGCGGCGGCGAACCCTATGCGACCGAGAGCTACACGGTCGAGGCCACCGACTGGTATCGCGCCCAGCGCGACGCGCTCGAGATGTCGGTGAGCAGCCCCTACGACAATGTCCGCATCCCCGACCTGACTCGCCGCGTGGTCACGCGATAATCCACAACGGCGCTGCCGGCCTCCGCGCGCGATATTCAGGAACTGCCTGCGCTCCGCGCGGCCTGCCCAATTCTTTCGATCGCAATGCCGTCGCCTCCGGACCTTCCCGCGCCCTTGGGGAGGGAAGGGGGGAGGAGTTTGGGTGTTCGGCTCGGGTTTGCCGTCATGCCCGCCCCCCCCGGTGACCCGGCCGACATCGCTCTGCGTGACATCCTCGACAGCATCAACCGCCGAGGCGCGCGCACCACGCCCGGACGAGCCAGCCACATCCCATCAGGAGATCAGCCGTGAACACGCTGGAACCCGCTTACCCCAACAAATTGAAACTCTCCAAGATCGTAAGGGGCCAAAATCCCCGCCGTTTCTTCGATCCGAAAAAGCACGAAGAAATGGTGGTTTCGATCCGCCTGCGCGGACTGATTCAGCCGCCCTTGCTCCGCCCCACGCCGGGCGGCGCCGACGTCTTCGAACTCGTTGTCGGTGAGCGACGATACAACGCCTCGCTCGAGGCCTTTGGTCTCGAGGGCGAAATTCCCGTCATCATCCGCGACATGACCGACCAGGAAGCCCTGGAAGCCGCGATCGCCGAGAATGACGACCGTGACGACCCTTCCGAAACCGAGCAGGCCGATGCAGCGGTTCGCTACCTCGCGGTATGCCACGGCGATCGCGCTGAAGCCGCGCGGCGCCTCGGTTGGTCCCGCACAAAGCTGGATCGCCGCCTGGCGCTCGCCGAGCTTGCAGAGCCAGTCAAGAACGCGCTCGACGAACGCCGGATCAAGATCGGTCATGCCGAGCTCCTCGCCGCGGTCCCCGCCGACAAGCAGGTCAAGGCGCTCGAAACGATCCTGGATGCCGGCCTCGACGTCGCAAAGACCCGCGAGCTGCTCATGCGGGTCACCCAGGCCCTTGCCAAGGCCTGCTTTGACAAGACCGAATGCACCACCTGCCCGTTCAATTCCGGAACGCAGCGGGCGCTGTTCGAGACCCATGTCGACGAGGGGCACTGCACCAATCCGACATGCTTCCAGCTCAAGACCGAAGCGGCCGAGGCGATCCGCTTCGAGGAAGAGGAGCGCGCCGCGAAGGCAGCAAGGGCCGCAGTACCCACCGCTGTCGATGCGTCCGGCGATGACGAGCAGGATGGCCCCACCGACGAGACCGATGTCGATCAGGCAGATGATGCGGTCGATATCGTATCGTCGGACGACGAAGGGACCGGTTCGCCTGATACCGTGCCGTCCGTGGCTGGAACCGCGGCGCACAGCAATGCATCGGCGCACAAGCCGGCCGTCACCGCGGAATCGATCGCGCGACGCACCGCCGACCTTCGCGAGGCGACCTGGCGCACCGCGCTCGCCCGCGCGCTCGCGGGCAATGCCGCTCATGCCCACACCACAATCCTCGTCGGGGCCATGTCGGGCACGCTGTCACAGATCAAGGCCGACACACTCACGTCGCGTGCCGGCCTGCTGGTCGGCGCGACCTTCCCCGCTCTCGACTACGGCGCCCAGATTGCGGCAATCCGCGGCTTGCCCGACCGGCAGGCGCAAATCGTGCTTGCCGTCATCGGCGCCGCCTACGCCAAGGACGTGGTCACGTTCGCCCACGTCGCTGACCTCGCACGGGCCTTCGAGGTCGACCTGCGCGACAGCTGGAAAGTCGATCAGGCCTTCCTCGACCGGTACACCAAGGAAGAGCTGAAATTCATCGCCCGCGAGTGCGGCCTGGTCAGCCATATGGGTGAGAAGGCGTTCGCGAAGCGCCTCGCCGGCAAGAAGTCCGACCTCGTCACCAGCATGCTCAATGCGATCGGCTTCGATTGGTCGGGCCGGCTGCCGAGCGCCATGACGCTCGATTGCACCTACGGGCAGCCACCCGCGCCGGCCGCCGCTCAAGACAAGCTCCCTGTCGCGGACCTCGCCGCCTGACAGGATTCCACCCGCTCCAACAAGGACTGACCGCCATGCTGATTGCAAGCCTGCTTCCGCTGCTCACCCGCTATTCGCTCCGCCTCGACCTCGTTGCCGGCCCCGACGACACGGTCATCCTGACCGTCATTCCCCGCAAGGCCGAAGGCGCGGACGCCAAACTCGAAACTGGCGAGACCCGGCCGATCTCGATCACGGGCACCGCCGCGGAGATCGACGCGGAACTCGCCAAGGGGCCGCACGGCGCGCTCGGGGAACTCATCGCCACGCGCAAGACGCTCGCCGACCAGCTCGCCGAGCAACGGCAGGCTGCCGAGGCCGCCAAGACCGCCGCCACCGAAGCGGCCAAGGCGAAAGCTGCGGCGGCGTCCAAGGCGACCGCGCCCACCGGCGCCGCGAAAGTACCGGTGCGGACCAGCCCACCAGCCGACGCCAAGCCGGACGAGCCCGCCACGCTCTTCTGACGGGCTTCACTCGACCATTCTCACATCAGCCGGGAGGCACCCATGCAGATCAATCGTCTCACCCGCACCTACAGATATGACGGCATCGACCTTCCGGCCCCGCCGCACCTCGCCGACGATCCGGCTGCGCTGCGCGCCTACCATGCCACGCTCTTTCCGGCGATCCTCAACGCCGAGGTCGTGGACGCCGGCGTGTCGGGCACGGCCCATGTCACTGAATACCGTCGCGCCGTCGGCACCAAGGGCTGACCTGTGTCACGCAACAGACGGGCGGCGATCCCGGCCGCACCGCGCAAGACGCTCCTCCAATGGATCGAGTTCGACGATGGCGACACGACCGACTTCAGCCCGCCCGCCTGCGACGCGCGCATCCAGGCCCTCCACGCACGGATCCTCATCGACCCGGAAAGCCGAACGGACCAGGGACCCGAGCCGCTCGAGCCGCCGCCGTCCCTTCGCCTCCCGCCCATCGGCTGATCTTGCGGGACGATCCGTCGCGATCTGCGACGATGTTCCCACCCTGTTCGACGGCCCGCTGGGCGCGCATCACAAGCTGATCGGCGCCTGGGTGGCCGCCCGCGAAACGGCGCCCAGGCAATATACCCGCGCCCAAGCCCGCATGCGCATCGAACAGGTCTTTCGCGCGACAGTGCTTGAAATTCTCGCGCCGCTCGATCTCGCCGACCTACGGATGACCGTCCTGAACGGCGAGGACGGCGACCCGCCGGCGATCGCCATCGTCTGTGACAGCTTAGGGCAGATCGACCTTGGCTGGATCGAGACCAGCGATGCTCCGATCTCCTGGCGTGCCGCCGCATATCGCGAACTGGAGCAAAACCTGCCCTGCGTCCTTCCGATCTTCGGCTACGAGCGCCTCTTCGACACAATGTCGATATATTACTGGGACTGCGAGACAGACGACGAAGCTGCCCGTCGATGCATGATCGAATATCATGGCATGGACGAGGCCGAAGTCGACGAGCAGACGCTGCCATCCATGATGAACGCCCGCCGCCCCGATTGGATGATCGCGGCGAAGGCTGCAGGGTCCGCGCAGCTTCCAAGCGGCCTGCGGCAGAAGCTGCGCAACTTCCGCGATGCGCGCCGCGCCTTGAAGAGCCTTCAACCGGAGCACAACGCCTGGCACTTCGATGTCGACCTCATCAATCAGTACGTCCCCGGCTTCGAGGAAGCCTCGCCATTACCACCGCTGACACTCGTGCCCTTCGAGCAGTTCGCGCCCCAACTCGATGACGTCTGCCGCCACGGCATGGAAATGGGCTTCATGGACATCGCGGGACTTTGCCCGCTGCCGGATTCGGGCCGGATCGACGACTGGCTCACATCATTGCGGCTCGGCGCGCAATTCCTACTCGCCGCCCAGGCTCTCATCGAACTCGATCCCACCAAATTGTGAGGCCGACATGCCCGATCATAGCACCCATTTTGAAGCGAGCGGTGGCGGCATGGCGCTGACCAACGCCATCCTGCTCTATCGGCGAGAGGGCCCACGCAACGCCAGTTCCTACGGAGCGATCAAACGGAATGCACCGGCCTTTGCCAGCATCCACGCGGTCGAGCATGACGCCGAGGGCCAGCCGACGATCGCCGCGGGAGCGCCGCTGACGCGTGCACACTTGCGGCAATGGACCGAGGCGCTGGGCCGGACTGTCATGCCCGAGTTGCTGCCGGCCAACGTCCTCGTAGCCCATCCCGACCTGCTCGCATGGTGGATTCCCGCGCAGGTGCGTTCCGCCTACTTCGCCCTGTCGAACCCTCCCGCCGGCCTCCGCGTGCTGTGGGAGCGAACAGTCCTCCCGGTTCCCTACCCGCCGCACCTGTTCGTCGCCACCCGGTCCAATCTCGGGGTCTATGCCCTTCCGGCAAACGAACGCCCCACGGCCGATACCGCGCTGCTGCACTCGCCGGTCCTCAACGTCTACCTCGATGGGCGGCTTTGCTGGGGGAACATCCCGAAGCCCAAATCACTGGCGATCGCGTCCATTCCGGACTTCGAACAAGCGGTGTTCGCTTCCTGGTCGACACACCCAAATGCCGGCCAGGAGATGACCGTCTCGGGCAAGGGCGGGCTGGTCAGGCTCTGGGACGATCTCGCCGCCCGCCGGCCCGCCCGCTTTCCCGTCAAGCGTCTCAAGCCTTTCCGCGTCCGGCAGGGAGCAAGGGGCGCGACCGCCGTCCCGCTGACGCTCGGCAAGCTCATAGCGGCGAGCACACGGCGATGACCCTGCTCGCCGTCGATACGCTTCGCGCAGCCCGCGCCGGACACGGCTTCGCGATCGGGAACGACGGCGTGATGCTCATCCTGCGCCGGCCTTGGCTCGCGCTCGATATTCCGGTCACGCCGCCGATTTCTGCCTATGTCCCCTATGGAAGCGTGGGCGATCCGAGGGCCGACCTCCTGTGCGGACTGATCCCGCACGAGCTTCTCGACCAGATTCTCGATCACTTCCTTGCGGCCCTCCCGAACGAGGCGGCCGCCTTTGTGCTCTGGAACGAGGCGACCGGGGCGTTCGCGTCTCATCTCCCCGGCATCGAGGAAGCGACACCCTCACGCCTCGTCTATCGACCGCCGGTCCTGCAGCCCGGTTGGCACTTGATCTGCGACATCCACAGCCACGGAGCCGGACCGGCCTATTTCAGCGCCACAGACAATGCCGACGACGCCTACGCGACGAAGATCGCACTTGTCGTCGGCCAGCTCGGCCACCCGGACGGTCCGCAGATCGCATCGCGCCTCTGCGCCAACGGCATGTTCGTGCCCCTGCCACGCAGTCCCTTCTCAGGAGAGCCCCATGCAGCCTGACATCGGTGAACGCCACTATCTTCCCGCCGCCTTCGATGATCGATCGATCCGGATCCTACTGGTCGGGTGCGGCGGGAACGGCGCCCAGATCCTGATGGGACTCGCCTCGCTCGACACGGCGCTACGGGCCATCTCGTCCCGATCGCTGAACGTCACCGTGGTCGACAACGACATCGTGAGCGAGGCCAATCTTGCGCGGCAGCCCTTCTATCGATGCGACCTCGGACATTCGAAGGCGCGTACGCTGACCGAGCGCATCAATCTCGCGCATGGTCTGTCCTGGGAAGCCGTTCACGGCCGCGCCCCGGCGGCGATCGGCGTTGGGGAGGCGGATATCCTCATCACCTGCGTCGACACAGCTTCCGCCCGGCGCGCTCTTGGCGCCGCGATCGCGAAGAGCAGGACAACTCCATCCTACTGGATGGATCTCGGCAATCGCGCCACCGACGGACAATATCTCATCGGATGCCCCGGGCGTGGCGACGGCAAGTGCGGCACGCGCCTTCCGACGGTGCTCGAATATTTTCCGGAACTTGCTGACGAAAGCGCGGCCGACGACGACGCACCGTCCTGCTCGGTCGCCGAGGCACTCGAGCGCCAGTCCCTGTTCGTCAACCGCGTCTTGGCGAGTCACGCTCTCTCGCTGCTGTTCGACCTCCTCGGACGTGGCTCGATCGCCCGCGCTGGCGCCGTCATCAACCTCGCGAGCGGGCAGGCCGTCCCAATCCCGTTGCCGTCGTGCGGGTGAGGCACAGCGCTTGATCAACCACCATCGACAAGCAGGATTTCGCTGTCCCCGGTGCCGCTTGCCGCGCCGGACAGCTCCGGGACCGCAGACCTCGACAAGCTTTTGAAAGGAGACGGTGCATGGCGCACATCACCGAGAACGGCTGGACGCTTAGCGATACCATAGGTCGCGAACTCGCCTCGGCTGTCGACGCCGGCGACATGGTTCATTTGCCCGGCGATCGTCGCGATCTGATCGTGGTTGGCGGCCGAGCGCCAAGGCGGGTCAATGATCCCGGCTGCGTGATCGTCCGCACTTCCGTTGAGCAGGCCGGCGGAGAGACCGAGGCGCGGCCCGGCGCCCTGGGCATGGTCTGGATCAGCGCCGCCGGCGGTTAGTCGGAGACACCGGCAAGAGAAAGTTCGCCGCCCTACAATGCCGGGGCCGTGCAACAGCAAATCGAGCGCGATCGCCGGCGTCATCCGATCAGCAAGCGGGAAGCAAGGATGATTCACGCGCTGCTGAAAGGCCGGGGCAGGTGAGCGACTCTCTCGCTCCTGCCGGCGCGTCCAACCGCCGGGAGGGGAGAGGGTGTGGAATGGTGATCCAAGGGAGATTGCCAACATGCTTACCACCCGCAGCCAGCGCTGGCGCGACCGGCGTGCGCGTTTTGTCGACGACCTGACAGTCATCGACCCCCGCGACTTCGCCGTCGATCAGCTCGACCCCCAGCCGGCGCGCCGCTTCGTCGCCGCCCACCACTATCTCCCCAACTATCCCGCCGCGCAGATCGCGGTCGGCCTGTTCGGCAAGCAGGCAGCCTTGGTCGGGGTCGCCGTATTCGCCATGCCGTCGACCGCGAGCGTCATCACACGGCATACCGGCTTCAGCGAACCCTCCCGGGGCACGACGCTCGCGCGCTTCTTCCTGTTGCCGGACGTCGCCGGCAACGGCGAGACTTGGTTCCTCGCGCGGGCCTTGCGCGAACTGCGCCGGGAGCGGCCGCAGATCGAAGCCGTGGTCTCCTGTTCGGACCCTCAGGCCGGCCATATCGGCCAGTGCTATGCGGCATCGAGCGGCGCTTTCCGGGGCATGACCAAACCCAGGACGGCGTACCGCATCGCCGGAATTCCCATTGCCGGTCGCACCCTCTCGAAGATCCGGCTCGGCGAACGTGGCGCGGCGGGCGCAATCGATCAACTCGTCAGCCTCAGCGCGCCGCGCCCGGACATGACCGAGGAACCCGACATCTGGCTCGCGCGGTTGCGACGAAATCGCATCCTTGTCGCGGACCGAACGCTCGGCCTTTTCACCTATTGCTTCGAGCTCACCCGCGCAGCCCGCCGGCAGGGCAGGACGCTCCCGCGCAAGCCCTATCCCAAGCAGCTACCGGCCGCCCATCCGCGCTTCCCGTTCATGGCGGCGGCGTGACGCCGGTCCCGGCCGGGCAAAGGACTCTCCCATGACCGACAATTTCGATCCCGGCGATCCGGCCTGCTGGACGGCGCGCGGACGCCCGGCCCACCACGCCCAAGCGATTGCCGAGGCCTGGCGATGCTTCCCCGATCTGCCGAACGACGCGCCGCTGGAGGCCCGGATTGCGCGGACACGCGAACGCGTGCGGATGCTTCGACCGCTCCATGAGGCAATCAGCCTGGAAACCGAACTGCAGCGCAGGGCCGCGAATTTCGCCTTTGTCGAGCGCCAGATCGCGCAAGGCAGCGATGACACCCGCCATGCCGCGATCCTCCATGCCCGCGACGTTCTCAGCTATGACTGGGATGCCGCCAATGCCTATGCCGACGGTCACTATGCAGCCCGTGCCGGATGGGTGTCACGGCCGCCGTCGTCGTCCCGACCGGGTCAGCCGAAAGAACGCCGTCCCGCCTACGAGCAGGGGTTTCTCGATGGCGGGGGCCAGCCCGACGATATCTTCGACGTCGCCCGGCGATCCTTTGCGGCTGCGCCGTCCGAGCCCATTCAGAAGTACAGTCCGCAAGTTGCACGGCCGCTTCCCAGCCAATGGCCAAGCCCGACCGACATCCCGCCGCCGGCCTCATGGCATCGGCGCCTGCTTCTGCTCGGAGCGTCCGAGCTCGCCGCAGGAACGATCGGCATCCTCGCGATGCTGCGCGGTCGGCCCGGACATGAAGGCGCGACGCTACTGGCGATCGACACGAAGGCCGGACTCCTCTCGCTGTCGCTTTCGACTGGCCCGGCTGTCATCGATGGCGTCGCGCTCCGCGACCAGCTGCACCAGAGCGACTATGCCGACATTCTGGTCATTGCCGACGACGCGGAACTCGCTCGCATCGACGCCGGCGCCGACATCCTTCCACTCGCCCGCACCATGGAGCGCACACGCAACTCGGTGCTCCAGCAGCGCGCGCAGTTTCGCCATTGGCTTTCACGCGGCCGCGCTGCCGGCGATCAGTTCGCCGCCGGACATATCCGTTGGAGCAAGATGGCCGCCGGGCTGTCGGGGCGGCTCGGCGACTTCACCGCGCGCTATGCGGGGCCGGCGAAGCCGCGTGGGCACCGGATCGTGGTCGAAGATGCGAGCGGCAAACCGGCACTCGGCTACCGCACGGCGCTGGGCCAGGAACTTCAGCCTGAGATCCTGATCGGGAACAAGAGCCACGCCCGAAGCGCGATGGCCGACGTACTGCGTGAGTATGCCGCATCGCTTCGCCTCGGCTGACCTTCGGCTGGGCGCAAGATCGCCAGCCACGGACCGACCCCGACATCACGACCATCACTTCTCTCCGCAGACAGGAGCTTTCCATGCCGAGTCCGCGATCCGTCCGCTCGCCCCGCGATCGACGCTACACCGTTGCGCCTGAACATTGCGGCCTGGCCGGGCGATGCTTCGTCGCCCGCTTCTGCGGCGACTGGCTCGGCCGCTCCGCAACCCGCGCTGGTGCTGTCGCGATCGCGCGCACACACGCGACTTTCGAGCGCGCGCGCCGGTCGCTCGCCCAGGCGCAAGCGGACCTCGACCTTGCCGTCGCGCTCGGTCGCGAGAGCTGACGGGCCGCACTTCTCCCAACGCATCCACACCAGTTTGTCCCACTCCGCCGCTTGCCGAGCGGCGGCCAACCAATGGAGGCCTTCATGGCTAATCGTGTTTCCGCGTCCATCCGACTGGGAGGGTCGCTCCACCCAGCCACCTTTGAGGAATTGGCAGAGATCATCCTCGCCGAGCGCCTGTCGATCGAATGGGGCGGCGAACCTTTCGACCCCTCCCACCGCACGCTCGGCCAGCCGCTCGACCTTTACGCCCACGAAGTCATCGGCGGACGGTTCGAGGAACTCGAAGACAGGTGCATCGAGCTCAAGCTGCCCTTCGTCCGCTCCTGTGACGGCTATCCAGGCGAGTGGGATCCCGAGCGTGTCGTCTTCACCGGCGAAGGTGAACCTGCATCCTATCCGGCCGACGAAGCCGGCCATGTCGTGATGAACCGAGGCACCGCCGAGCGGCTCGGCTCGCTCGAAGCGATCGTCGCCTGGTTCGACGCCGGCGATTTCCGCGTGCCGCCCCTGATCGTCGAGGGCGATCCCGTCGACGGCCCATTCCCGGAAAGGAAACTGTGATGACAATCCAACGCAAGGTGCTGGTCGTCATGCGCTCTAGCCATCTCCACACCGAACTGGTCGAGGTCACGGCCAAGGTGAACGTCATCGGCGAGGCCGTCAGTCCGAAGGTCGAGGCCGATCTCGCCGCGATCGAACGCCAGGCCCGCAAGGCTCTGCGCAACCAGGAACCGCTGCCCGGCCAGACCCAGCCCGGATTTGGCCCTTGGTACGAACCCGAGGACGCTTTCGACGTCGATTTCGTGCTTTGCGCGCCCGTCGACGCGGCGATGAACCGCGGCCGCATCGTGCCCGTCGAACAGGTGGTGACCGCGACGGTCCAGCGCTGGGGCAAGGGAAGGGAGACGAGCGATGCCTAAATTTCGCGTTGACGTGAAGGCGTTCATCTCCGTCGTCGTCGAAGCTGAGGACGCCGCCGAGGCTCAAGGCCGCGCCGACCACTTCGTCGAATGGCTCTCCCCGACGATCGAGCAGATCGACGACTATAGCGACTATCATGAGCCGATCGACACCGACACCGGACCGTTCGATGTCGATGGGGAAAGCTGCGTCGAGGGGATCGATGAATGAGCAAGCTTCACCATGTCCACGTCTATGCGACGATCAGGGTCAAGGTCGCGGTCACGGCGGAGGATCATGCCGGCGCAATGCGGCAGGCCGAAGGAATCGTCGGGACAGGGATCTTCCCCGTTCGCTTGCTTCCCAACGCTGCGGCAGTCCTCGAGGCAGAATCTGCCGAGGAGATCACCGCCTTTCTGGTCGATGAAGCGGACGATCCGGAGTTCGAAAACAGCTGTTCCTACGACGCAGAATACCGGGCCCTCGGTGCGCAGGACGTTCCGCCCTGACCGCATGGAGGGGAGGAGGATGGCGAAGGGCGCTCCGTTTGCTGGAGCGGTCTGGAGTTTCCTCATGAAAATCGAGCTAAAAAACGTCCATTATAGCGCTGCGCTCTCCCAAGAGACCGCCGCCTATGCCGCCGAAATCTGGATCGACGGCGAACTGGCCTTCCACGCCCGCAACGAGGGAACGGGCGGCGCGGACTTCTATCATCGGATCGGCCGGTGGACCGAAGCCGAGGTCGATGCCTGGCTCAAGGCCAACCGCCCGCCACGTGCCCTCGATGACTTCACCTGCGATCATGATCTCGAACTCGAGGTAAACGATCTTCTCGCCCGCGTGGTCGAGGGCCGCCGGCTGAAGCGCCTGCTCCGCACCAACCTGATCACGATCGAGAAGAGTCAGATCCTCCACTATCCCCTGCGCAAGCGGCCGCTGGCGATTGTCGCGCGCGCCGTGCGCGCCACCAATCCCGAAGCCGTGATCGTCAACGACGCCGGCGAGGATGTCCTCTCGCGCGCCCTCGACCTGCTCCTCACGGGGCGCTGACGCGACCAAGGCCCTTCGCGCGGGCGAAATCTCCCAGCCACGGCGCCAACGAGGCGCGCATTTCCGTCTCCCCAGCTCTCTCGGCCCCGCCGCGATCCGGTCTCCTTCGGGATCCGGGCTGCCCCAGCGCGTCCGCGAGACCTCCAGAAAAGGAAGCATCCGATGCGAAACAGTGCATCCGCGCTGGCTCTCCAGCTCAGCCTCGACTTCGACCAGATCGTTGCCTTCGCCAGCGAAGCCATAGCCCGCGACAGCGGGCAGCCAACTTTCCTTGCCCCGGCCGCGACCGGTCACGCCCCCGCCACGCCGCCTGCAGCGTCGTTCGACTTCTCGTTCGCCGGGGCGCGGACCCTCTCACCTTCCTGGAAGGGCCGCGCGCAGGACAATATCGAGGCGATCAGGCTCCTGAACCTTCTGGACCGTGAGCATAGGCCGGCCATGCCGGACGAGCAGGCGGCGATTGCGCGGTTCGTCGGCTTCGGTGCATCCGAGCTTGCGAACAATATCTTCGCCGACCGTACGGGCGGATTCCGCGAGGGCTGGGAAGATCTCGGCCAGAGCCTGATCGCCGAAACGACCGAGCGCGAGCTCCAGTCGCTCAAGCGCGCAACGCAATATGCCCATTACACGCCCGAATATATCGTCCGGGCAATGTGGGACGCCGCCCGCATCCTTGGCTTTACCGGCGGCCAGATCCTCGAGCCGGGATGCGGCAGCGGCCTCTTCATGGGGTTCCGGCCGGACGATCTCTCCGACGACACGGTCTTCGCCGGTATCGAGAACGACCCCGTCACCGCCCGCGTCGCAAACGCGCTCTATCCAAACCAGGTCATCCGCTGCATCGACTTCGACAAGGCCACCCTGCCGGCCGACTTCGATCTCGCGATCGGCAATCCGCCTTTCTCGAACCTCACCATCCACAACAAGAGCCCGCTCGGTCGCCTGGGCCTGTCGCTCCACGACTTCTTCATCGCGAAGGCGCTCGAGCAGCTCCGCCCGGGCGGCATCGCGTTGTTCGTGACGTCCCGATATTCGCTGGACAAGAGCGATCCAAAAGCCCGCCTCCACATGGAGTCCATCGCCGACTTCCTGGGAGCGGTGCGCCTCCCGAGCAAGGCCATGAAGGAAGAGGCCGGCACCGACGTCGTCGTCGATATCCTGCTCTTCCGCAAGCGGGCGCCCGATGCGCCGTTCGCCGTCCGAAACTGGATCGAACTGGCCGAGATTCCCGACAGCGACGAAGGCTTCGGGCCGCTCCGGATCAACAGCTACTTCCTCGACCATCCCGATCATGTGCTCGGGGTCCATCAATGGCGCAGCGGCCAGTTCGGCATGGAATACACCTGCGCGGCCGAATCCAGTGTCGAGCTGGAAACCGCGCTCGCGTCCACCCTGTCGGCGATCGCATCGAGACATGAAGGCGCCTACCGCGCGATCGATCGCGCGACATCGCTGCGCGACAGGCTGGATGTCGCCACGGACGTGGAAGTCGGCACAGCGGCCGACGAAGCTGACTTCAAGGAAGGCAGCTATCTCGTTCTGCGCGGCATCCTCTACCAGATCGTCGACGGAGTTCCCGCCGAAGTCAGCGTGAAGACCGGGCGCGGCGACACCGGCCTGTTCCAGAAGCACGCCAATATCATCAGGGGCCTGATCCCCATCCGGGATACCGTTCGCGCGATCCTGCGCGCCCAGCTCAATGATCAGCCCTACGCCGGTCTGCAGGAATCGCTGCTCAACCACTACCGGCACTTCATCAAGAAGCACGGGCCGATCAACCGGACGATCACCAGCATCCGCACCGATCCGGAGACCGGCGCCGAAAAGGAATATCAGCGCCGTCCGAATCTTCAGCCCTTTCTTGATGACCCCGACGTATGGCTGGTCGCCTCGATCGAGAGTTATGACGAAGCCAGCGATGCGGGCGTCCCAGGCCCGATCTTCACCGAACGCGTCGTCAAGCCGCCGGTGGTCCAGGAAATCCACTCGGCCCAGGACGCCCTTGCTCTGTCGCTTCACGATCGAGGACGGGTCGATATTCCGCTGATCGCCGGCCTGCTCGGCGTCACCGAAGCGGAAGCGCTCGCGGATCTCGCGGACGACGTCTTTCTCGATCCGCTCCGCAGCACGCCGCATTTCGACCATTGGGTGCCGGCGGACGAGGCCTTGTCAGGTCCGGTCCGCACCAAGCTCGCCCTGGCGCGCGAAAAGGCCGAAAGCGATCCACGGTTCGCTGCCACCGCAACAGCGCTCGAGGCGGTCCAGCCGGTCGATCTCAAGCCAAGCGAGATCACCGCACGCCTCGGGGCTCCCTGGATTCCGGTCGACGTCATCGAGACATTCATCGCCGAGACCATGGAGGTCACCACCCGCATCCATCATACCGTCGCGCTCGCAAGCTGGACGGTCGACAAAGCGCCGTTCATCGGACATGTCAGCTCGACCTCGATCTGGGGCACCGCGCGCCGCGGCGCTGCCGACCTGCTCGAAGACGCCCTCAACTCCCACATCCCCAAGATCTACGATATCCACCGGGATGCGGACGGTTCAGAGCGGCGCGAGCTCAACACGACCGATACCGAGGCCGCCAAAGAGAAGCTCGCGGCAATCAAGTCGACCTTCGAAAAGTGGGTCTGGCAAGAGAGCGAACGCGCCGACCGGCTGGTCCGGATCTACAACGACGCCTTCAACAACCTCGTGCCCCGCACCTTCAACGGCAAGCATCTCAAGCTGCCGGGCGCCTCGACCACGATCCGGATGCGCGACCACCAGAAGCGCGTCGTCTGGCGCATCGTCGCCGCGGGCTCGACCTACGTTGCCCACAGCGTCGGGGCAGGCAAGACCTTCAGCCTCTGCGCCGCCGTGATGGAGCAGCGCCGTCTCGGCCTTGCCAACAAGCCGATGATCGCGGTGCCCAATCACTGCCTGGCACAGATCGCGCGCGAATTCCTGATGCTCTATCCCACGGCACGGATACTCGTTGCCGACGATACGAACTTCGTGAAGGAAAAGCGCCGGCGGTTCCTGGCGCGCGCCGCGACCGGCAACTGGGACGCGATCATCATCACGCATGATGCGTTCAAGTTCATCCCGACGCCTGCCGCCTTCGAGAAGCGCCTCATCGAGGATCAGCTCGCCAGCTACGAGGTGCTGATCACGGGCATCGAGCAGGAAGATCGTGTCTCACGCAAACGCGTGGAGCGCCTCAAGGAAGGCCTCAAGCAGCGGCTCGAAAATTTGCAGGCCCGCAAGGACGATCTCGTGCATATCGGCGAAATCGGCATCGACCAGATCCTTGTCGACGAGGCCCAGCAATTCCGCAAGCTCACCTTCGCCACGAATCTTGGCGACCTCAAGGGGGTCGATCCGGCCGGCTCGCAGCGCGCCTGGGACCTCTATGTGAAGACCCGCTATCTGGCCGGCATCAATCCCGGACGCGAGCTGATCCTCTCGTCAGGCACGCCCATCACCAACACCCTGGGCGAAATGTACACGCTCCAGCGGTTCATGCAGCCCGACGAACTCCACGCGAAAGGCATGCACGAGTTCGACGCCTGGGCAGCGAACTTCGGCGACACGCGCACCGAACTCGAGCTTCAGCCGAGCGGCAGCTACAAGCCCGTCACCCGCTTCTGCGAATTCGTGAACGTCGCCGACCTCATGGCGATGTACCGCAGCGTCGCGGATGTCGTGCTGAAGGACGATCTGCGCCAATATGTCCGCCTCCCGACCATCATGGGCGGGAAGCGAAAGATCATCGTCGCAAAGTCCGGCGCGCCCTTCAAAGCCTATCAGCGTGTGCTGGCCGGCCGCATAAAGGCCATCGAAAATCGCAGCGGCCGACCGCAGAAGGGCGACGATATCCTCTTGTCGGTAATCACCGACGGCAGGCACTCCGCGATCGATCTCCGCTTCGTCGACGCGAGCGTGGGCAACGAGGAAGGCAACAAGCTCAATCTCCTGATTGAAAACGCTTACCGCATCTGGCGCGAGACGAGCGACAAGCGCTACACCGATCCCGAAACCGGCAAGCCCTATCCGCTTCCCGGCGCCGTGCAGATGATCTTCTCCGATCTCGGCACCGAGGTCGCGCTCGAAACCCGCGGCTTCTCGGCCTATGTCTGGATCCGCGATCGACTGGTCGAGATGGGGGTTCCCGCAGACCAGATCGCGTTCATGCAGCACTACAAGAAGAACAGCGCGAAGCAGCGCCTGTTCAACGACCTCAATCAGGGACGAAAGCGCTTCGTCCTCGGCTCGACTGCGACCATGGGAACAGGCGTCAACGCCCAGCAACGGCTGATAGCCCTGCATCACCTCGACGTCCCCTGGCTGCCCTCCGATATCGAGCAGCGCGAAGGCCGGATCGAGCGTCAAGGCAATCAGAACGACGAGATCGAGGTTTACGGATACGCCACGAGCGGCTCCATGGATGCGACCAACTGGCAGATGCTCGAACGCAAGGCGCGTTTCATCAACATGGCCATGTCGGGAGATCGCTCTATCCGCCGGATCGAGGACGTCGGCTCCAACGTCAATCAGTTCGCGCTGGCGAAGGCGCTCGCCTCCGGCGACGACCGCCTGATGAAGAAGGCAGGGCTCGACGCCGAAGTGGCACGGCTTCTGCGGCTGCGCGACGCCCACATCGACGACCAGTTCAACATCCGCAGGACGATCCGGCGAACGACCGATGAAATCGAGAGCGGCCGCCGGCAGATCGCGTTGCTGGAATCCGACATCGCGCAACGCGTCGCGACGGATGACGACAAAGTCAATTTCGAGACCGACGGCAGGACGCTCACGGATCGCAAGACGGTCGGGGAGCATATCCTCCGCCTGGCCGACCGGATGCGCACGCGCGACACGCCCGCTCGCTGGCTGTCGGGAATGTTCAACGGCTTCGAGCTGGAGATCTCGGGCAGCGAGGCGAGAGATGACGAAGGCCAGCGGTGTATCGCAAGCGCTGCCGTTATCCAGCACCACGGCGAGCATCGGGGATTCGAAATCACCGAAAAGACCCGACCGGGCACGGTGGTAGGCCGGCTCGAGGCGTCCATTCGCGGCCTCGACACCGAACTCGCCAATCTCAGGGCGAGCCTCGAAGCCGCCCAACGGCGCCTCCCGGCGTTCGAGGCGCGCCTGGGCCAGGACTTCTCCGACACCGCGCTGCTGGAAGAAAAGCTCCAGGCACTGGCTGACATCGAGGCCGAGCTGGCGAGCACCAAGGGCGAGTTCGAACCCGGGAACGACAATGCTCCCTTGACCGAATGTGCCGGAAATCAAGGCGAGCTGCTGCCCCCCCCCGGCCGTCTCTGCGGCCTGTTAGAGCGCAACGGCAGACCCATCCCGGTCGCTCGCGGCAATCGGCGGAGGCATCCTTGGCGCCGCCATCGTCCCCTGTCGGCGCACGGCGACGAAGTGCCTCCCGGCTCCATCGCAACCCCGATCATGAAGGACAGACCCATGGCCGACCACACACGATCCGCGCATTTGGCCTTGCTGACGCGTGCCAAAGCCGCCCTCGCGCCCCACGCCGACGCATCCGCCGGCGTATCCGATCTCATTGCCGATCTCGAGGCCGCCGTTGGACGGATTAACCAGACGGCCGTTCCCTGGCCGGTTCCTCTCCATCTCGCCATAATCAGTCATGGGCACGGGACGAGCGTTGCTGCCGCGCTCAGCCACAAAGGGCTGTTGGACCAAGTCGCGACATTCTGCCGGTCGCAATGGGGTGAGATCAACGACAGTCGCGATCCTGCCGGCCTCGACGACTCCCTCCTTGTGCGCGACTATTTCAATCTTCAACCCGAAGACCAGCTCCTCAGCCGCATGGAGTGGATCGAACCGGAAGCCGGTTATGACCGCGAGCGCCTGGAGACCGGAAACTATCTCGCATTGTCCTCGTGCCATGTTTCATGGCCGACGACCGTGATCATCGACGAGTGGATGACACGCGAACCATCCGACCGTCCCGTGAGCATCGCCGATACGCATTATGGCTGGCTTATATGCGCACTCGCGTCCTCGTTCGGCGACCCGTCCGCCATTCCGGCCGACCTCACCGACACGCTGGCCTTCGCGCAAGAAAAGGGTTGCGACTACCTGATCCTGGACCGCGATGCCGCCGCGACCGACCGGCTGCCACATTTCGAATGGTGACCGCCTACTGGAGGGAAGGGGGAGGGGGTGTGGGCGGGCGTGAAGATGCGTCCGGACTCCAGGAGAAATCCCCATGTCCTATGACCTGGCCTTTCGACACCAGCAGGCGCTCGACCCTTCGGCGCTTCCTGCCCTGGCAACCGCCCTCTTCGCGCTCAATGCCGCGATCGAGGACTGCCGCAACGCCGGGCGACCGCAAGACAGCGATCCGGCCGTCATCCTGCTCGCACGCCACCTCGGCACCATCGCCTCGGAGATCGAGGAGTCCGATGTCGAACTTCGACGTGCCTGCATCGATGCCATCGCCGACATTCGACGCAAGCCCGCGCTGATCGCGCTGGCCCACAAGGGCGTCGCCTATGACGAACCCGCGAAGAAGCTGTTCCACAGCGACGGTCGCAAGGCATTGCGCGCCTTGGCCGACGCGCTCGGCCTCGCTGAGGACAGTTATGACCTTCGTTCGAACCGCGCGGGCATCGCCGTGAGCGGTGAAGTGACCCTTCACGGCGTGAACATCTACGTGCAGCTCAGCCTCGGGGTCATGGGGCGTGGCCGCGAGGTGCTGTTCCGCAAGGTTGCCGGCCGCCGGGACTATGTCGGCGATCGCAACCACTGGGCATCGGTCGAAGAACTGGTTCAGCCGGTGCGATTTGCGGCGCGCGTCCGTCGCGAACTGCATCTTCCCCAATCGGACGGCGCGGCAACGCTGCTGGTCGCCTGAAGGAGATCCACCATGGACATCATCGTCACCCGTTCCCGCATTGCGGGGACGCTGCCGCACTATGTCTATCGCGCGCTGGTGCCCGCCGACACGGTATCCGCCGAACGCCGGGCGCTTGCCGGTTCCGTTGCCGGCCCGAGATGCGTCGGACGCCTCCCATGCGTTCGCATTGCCCCGCTGCTGGCGCCCGCGCGCTATTTCGAGATGCAGCATGCCGAGCGAGGCGGGCTTGCTCCCCGCATCGGTCTCCTCGCGCGCCGGATCGAGACATTGATCATCCGGGCCAATTTCCCCGAGATGACCGCAGGCTCGCTGCCCATCGTGTTCCAGCTCGATGATGACCCCGGTGACGCGTTCACCTGGAGCGCCATCAACGACCTTACGGACGCCTTCGACCGTCACGAACCCGATTTCGACATCCTCACCGCCTTCGATCTCGGACTTCGCGACGCCGATGGCCGCCGTGCCGCCTGACGCCGGGCGCCCATCCTCCGTCACCTCGAACCGGAGTATCCATGTCATGACCGTTATCGGACATAATCTGATCCGCAGGGTCGAGAACTTCGACGGCTATGAAGTCCTCGCCCATCCACTTCCCAGTCGCGACGATCGCGTCTTCCATCGCGGTGAACTCGAAGCCTCACGCGTCTCGGTCACCTATGCGTCCCATGACGTCCGGATTGCCCGACCGACGGGCATCGGGAGCAGAGGCCGACTTGCCATCCTGATGCACCATGGGGGCGGCCGTCATGTGCTCGAATTCTACGAAAGCGCGTTGCCGATCGCTTCGGCGCTGCTCGCCCTCCCGGAGCGGGAGCAATATGCCCTCGCGTACGCACTCTTCGAGCAGGCGGACGAATGCGCCGATGGCGCCCGCGCAGCCGAAGCAAGGCGATGGGCCGATGCGTTCGTGGACGGCCGCATTCGCAAACGCCGCAGCGGCGGGAAGCGCTATGTCCATATCGAAACTCCGGACGAAAAGACGCTTCGGCTTTCCTAGGCCTGCCTGAAGTTCGGGTTCCCGCCCGACCAGTTCGCAGGCTCGCCGCCAGCCGATCGCTCAGACCCTCAAGCCATCAGCCGCGCCGATCTCCCATCGGCGTGATGCACCGATTTGCCCCCGGCACATGGCGGCCGCGGCCCCTTGAAAGGACGATCAATGACCAGCTTCACCGCAACATACAGCCCCGAGGACAACAAGATCCGCCTCTATGCGTCGTCGCGTCTCGAAGCCGAGACTTATGCACGGGTCAAGGAGGCGGGCTTCCAATGGGCCCCGAAGCAGGAGCTTTTCGTCGCTCCCAAATGGACGCCGCAGCGCGAGGACCTTGCCGTCGAACTGGCGGGCGAGATCGAACCCGAAGAGATGACGCTCGCCGAACGCGCCGCGATCAAGGCCGAACGGCTCGACGGTCTCGCGCACAAACGCCATGCCCAAGCCAATTCCTTTGCGCGCCACGCTGACGAACTCTCCCAAGCCTTCCATATGGGGCAGCCGATCCTTGTCGGTCATCATAGCGAGCGCGGCGCGCGCAAGACGCAGGAGCGCATGCATTCCGCCATGACCGCGTCGACCGGCGCGGAAAAGGCCGCGACCTACTGGCTCTACCGCGCCACCGGCGTCGAGCGCTTCGCCAACATGAAGAACGATCCGCGCACCCGTGCCAACCGCATCAAAACCCTGCTGGCCGAGCTTCGAGACCTGCAACGGGGTATCAACACGGCGCATGCGGCGCTGGCGATCTGGGATCGCTTCACGACCGACGAACAGATTCGCCATGCGCTCGGTAACATGGATACGCGCAAGACATGGTCGAACTACGATCTCTACTACAAGGTCGACAAAGGCGAGATCACGCCGGCGGACGCCCGGCAATCGTGCATCGAAGGGGCAACCCTCGCGGTCAATGGCCCGATCCGCCGCCGCTGGATCGAGCATGTTCTGAACCGTCTGGCATTCGAGCGTTCCATGCTCGGCGACATCCCGCGCTATGACGGTGAGCTTACGCCGGTCATCATCCAGGCGTTCGCACGCGAGCAGGGTGCCGAAGGCCCGAAATGCACAGTGCCCCATGCGGGGGTTTTCCGGCTTGAAAGCCCGGTTCCGCTTCCCGCGCATATCGCCCCGGAAGCCTCGCTCGCCTTGGGCGAGGATGGCTGGCGCGACCTGATGCAGGACAGCGGCTACACCGTGCCCGCCAGGACGGCGCGCCGCGCCTCGGCCAAACCCGACGTCGTGCCGCCGATCAATCCGTCACAGGAACAGGCCGAGCAACTGCAGACGATATGGAACCTGCACATGGTCGCGGCATGCAAGGGCAAGCACAGCGCGGCCAAGCCCAACTCGATCTACGCGACGACCCAGGCCACCTATTCGGCCAATTCAAAGGGGGATTACGCCCCTTTCAAGACGATCGAGATCGCCGCCGACGGCCGCCGCGTGCGGACGGAATGGCAAAGACAGGAACGCGTGCGCTCCGGCGAACCGGTCGCCCGCATCCGCATTTCGACGATCGGCGCCGAGTTCTACAAGCCCGACGCGCTTCTTGTCATCACCGACAAACCGACCAAGCCGCTGCCGATCGAGCTCGACACCCTCGAAGCAGCCGCGGGCGAGGAGGAGGCGGCGCCATGAAACCGGGCGTTTACACGCGGCCCGCCAGGCCGATGCGGATCACGGTGAAGGCGCGGCCCGGTTTCGCAAATGTCGAGATCGCGCGAGTGCCCGAGATCATCGCCGTCGATAGCGCCACCGAATGCCATGTGACGCCGCCGGATGTCGCGGCGCGGATGGTGCGCTATCTTGGCGAAGTCGGCGACTATCTGACCCTCGAGCCGAGCGCCGGGACCGGTAATCTCTCGCGCGCCCTGATCGAAAGCGGGCACAGCCGCTACGAACTCGTCCAGGTCGAGCGCCATATCAAGCTTGCGGCCCAGCTCCACCGTTTCGGGACCGTGATCAACCGCTGCTTCCTCGAATATTCCGTTGAGGTACGCGGGAAAGTCGAGTTTCCCCGCGTCATCATGAACCCGCCGTTCCGCGACGTGCGCAAGCATATCGCGGCGGCTCGCGACCTGATGGGCCCCCATGGACATGGCGAGGCGCCGACGCTGGTCGCGCTCGTGCCGATCACATTTCAGACCGACGGAATGGAAACGCTCGAGCATCTGCCCGACGACACGTTCGACACCGCGAAGGTACGGACCAAGATCATCCGCATTCGCTCCGACCCGCATTCGACGGAATCCGGGCGAAAGCGGTGGTTTTTTGAACTGTCGCCGATCCCACCCAGCGCGATCTCGGCCGTGGATCTCGCTGGCCCAGGCTCCGACCAGATCGCCGCCTGATCTTTTCCCCAAGCGAAAGGACTTGCATCATGCAGGACTCCAATTGCGCCTTCGCGCTCGAAACCGCGGCCTGCCTCTGGGAAGCGGTGCTATCCCTGCGAGACCATCCTGTCACGAATCCGGCCGACATCGAACGCGCGCTGCTTATCCGTGAATCCTGCAACGCTATCGGCACCGCCGCCCTGCGCATGACCGTCCTCGGCTGGACCGATGCCGTTGACGCGGCCTGGACCAGCGTCGCCGACGGGTATCTCGGATGCTTCGACTGGGATTTCGTTCCCGACTGGATCATCCGTCATGTCGACTGGTCTGACCCGTGCCATCCCTCGTTTCGACGGGAACCTGGCCATTCCCGCGAGGAAGCGGACGAGACCGGAGGGGAGAAAGGCAGGATTGGTTGCGACGAGGATGTCGCTGCAAATCCGGAGGCCTCCATGACCTTTCCTACCACGATCAAGACCACAGTCGGTCAGTCCCTGATCACCAAAATCGGACGTTTCTTCAACGGAAGTGTGTCCGACTGCCTGGCCGAGGCAATCCAGAACAGCAGGCGCGCCGGCGCGACCCGTATCGATATCGCCAGGATCGAGAAGAACGACCGTCCGGTGCTCCGCATACGCGACGACGGGCGCGGCATTGCCGGACCGGCCAAGTTCCTCACGCTCGGCGATTCCGGGTGGAACGAGGACATTGCCCGCTCGGAGGATCCGGCAGGCATGGGCGTGTTCAGTCTGGCAGGCCGCCACGTCACCGTGCGTTCCCACGCGGCCGAACTGGGTGCTGCCTGGCAGGTGACCATCACGCCTGACGCATGGGAAAGCGGTAAGCTCCTCGACCTTATCCCGTCCTCCCTCGGCAAGGGCACCGAAATCGAGATCGACTTGCCGGAAAGCTGGGCAACTACCCTCGAACAGGCGGTGAAGGACGTCGCGCGCTTCTGCCCGGTGCCAATCTGGTTCGGCGACCACCGGCAGCCCCAGGAGAGCTTCTTGCGGGAAGCGAAACGGGTCGAGGAATGGAACGGCTGTCGCATCGGCATCTTCGTCGACGAATATCATCTGAACCGCGAAAAGGTCCGGTTCAACTTCCACGGTCTGACCGTGCCTTGCCGCCTGCCGCATATCCATGACGCCGACGGCGGTCGCGGTTGGTATACCAAGGTCGACATCGTCGATGCGCCCCAGCTCCAGCTTGTGCTCCCCGCGCGCAAGGAAATGTTGCAGAACACCGCCCTTGATGCGCTGCGTGACGCCTGCGAGGCGGCGATCTTCCGTACGATTGCCCGCGAAGGCCACCACCGGCTCTCCCACGCCGATTGGCTGCGGGCGATGGCGCTGGGCGTAACCTTGCCCGAAGCCGCGCCCTGGCTCAACGCATGGACGCCCCGCACCGCGGAGACGGACAGTGTTCTGCTCGGCGACAGGGTGGCTGGCGAGCCGATGATCCTCATGCCGACGGACCAGCCCCATATCGAACAATGCGTCGGCCGAGCCATCGCTTCGGGCAGGCCGCTTGGCGCGACGCCGGTCCACCCGGTTGGCGACTTTGCGGGTTACGGCTGGTATGATGCCCTGCCGCGCGTACTCGGCTATTCCTTCCGGATCGAACGTGGCGAGGACGATGTCTTCGACTATGCCGCGGACGCGCAGTTGCCGCCGAACCTTGTCTCCGGAAGCGTCGATGGAATCGCGCTCGAACTTGCCGTCCAGGAAACGGGTGTTTCCGACGCCCCCGCCGAAATTATCGCGCTGCCCGCCGATCTTCTCATCGTTCCCGGCGATTGCTGGACCGATCTCGAGGAGGTCATCATCCTGCTCGGCACCGACTGCACGATCACGCCCGGCGGACTTGCTTCCCTGCTGGAACGCGCCTGTTTCTATCCAGATGAAGATAGCGATGCCGACAGCTATCACACCCAGCAGGCGTCGTTCGAAATGCAGGCGCGCTTTGCCGCCAACCTGTTGCTGCTCGGTGAGGACGCCGCGATCATAGAGCGGATCCGCGAGGCGATGCGCGAGCATGTTTCCTGGCTGATCCCCAAGGATCGCACCGTCGCCGTGCGCGCCGTGAACAACCAGGTGGAAGCTGCCTTTGCGAGTAACGACGAGGCGCCCGCGATCACCACCGCCTGAAACGCCTGCACCGAACCCACCCGATCACAATCGAGCAGGGGCAACATCCCCTCATATCCGCCGCGAAAACTGCTGTTTGCGATCTTCATGCAAATGGTGCCGCCATCGATCCCGCCTCGCCACCGCAAGGACATGCCTGCCTGCCTGCCGCCAGGCATGCTTGACGAGCATCTCGCCAGCGGTCGGCGCTGCCCGGGCGGCGTGCCCATTACTCTCGCCACCGCGAGTCTCGCGAGCGGCCGTTCGCCCTTCACGACATCGCCATCAGGGAGATACAAGATGGCCAACACCTATCTGGAAACGGCGTTCAATGTGCCGCTGACGGCCGACGAGGCCGCGTTGCTCGAAGAATGTTTCGAGACCGCCGCAGAGATATCCGCCGGCTACGCCAGCATTCCACAGGAAGAGCTTGAGGCCGCAAAAACCTTCTATGCATCCCGCAGCAGTCTGTTCAGGGCGACCTTCCCAACGCAGGCCGGCAACGACGATCCTTTCGTGACATTCCTTGCCCTCTGGTCGGATCCAGATTTTCCCTGCCTCGACGCGGACCTCACGATAGACGACGATCACGGCGGCGAGGGACTGCTCGCCTACATACATGGTCACGAGGTCGACGTTTCGGCGCTCGCATCTCTGATCCAGAAAGTCTGCAAGTCGGCGCTGCCGTTCGGCTTCGAATGGGCTCTGGTGACCGATCAGGACAGACCGGGTGGGTTCGGCGGCGGCTATTACGTCGTCACCGAGACCGAAATCCTCGGCGGCTCGACGCGTTGGCTAATGAAGGAGACCCTGCGATCCTTGCGGGCGGGAGCGTGACCATGGCGGACACGATCAGCGCCAGCGTGACGCTCCATGTCGCGGTTCTCGATCCGCAGGCCATGTGGGATCACGCCTACAGGGCATATGCCTTGGCGCATCTCGACCACAAGATCCATGACGAGGCACAGCCAACGCGCCTTGCCAGCGAGCTTCTTGCCGAGTTCGTACCCCTCTGCGGCACTCGCAAAGAGCCCGACATCGGCGATTGTCTCCGCATGATCTTCGACCCCGGCGAAAGCCCGCCGGGAATCCTGATCGAGGATAGCTCCGCCGACGTGGAGGGGCCATACTCATGAAACCCGTCCTCAAACGGCCCTGCAACGAATGCCCATGGCGCCGAGACCATCCGGCAGGATGGCTTGGCGGCTATCGGCCCGAGGACTTCACGCAGCAGATCCAGTTCGACGGTCCGCCACTGCCTTGCCACAAGACCATTCCCGGAGACGGCACCGACGCACGCGCCATGTGCGCAGGCGCCCTTATCTTCATGCGGAACTGCGCCAAGGGCGCGCACCATCCCAACTATGGAGATGCACTCGAAACGGTCGAGCCGGATACGCAAACCGTCTTTCAATGGTCGCACGAGTTCCTCGACCATCATAACAATCCGCAGGCGTGGGTCGAGCGCGTCCGCAGCCGGACGACCGACCCGCCATGACGCCGTTGGCGCAGTGACCGGTGCCACGGCGGATCGAAGACGGCCATGGAGGGAAGGGGGGCGGGGGATGGTTGCGACGAAGAGTTCGCAGCCCACTCGGAGAATCCCATGCCATATTCCAGCCCGCTCCGCACCGCCGACAGCCAGTCCCGGCCGAGACCGGCCAACCGATGTTGCGGGTCGCTCACCGAAATCCTGGACGAACTGCTCCGCATCGCACACCGAGCTGACGCCTATGAGATTCACGTCGAGACGTTCGACTACGAGGGGCGTCCGGTTCTCTCCGTCAATGACAACGGCTCGGGGATCGAGAGTCCGAGGGACTTGCTCGCACTGGATGCGATCGGGTGGCGCGAATCCGTGTCCCGTCCCGGAAATGATGACGCGATAGCGCTTTCGAGCCTCGCAGGACGCCATGTGATCGTTCGGTCCGGTCCTGATGAAACCGTACGCGGATGGAGCGCGACGATACCGGCCGAAGCCTGGAACAGCGCAGCGCCGATCACGATCGAACCCGACGGCGGCCTTCGCGGCACCAACTTCATCGTCGAGATCCCGGTCGCATGGCGCGTGGAGCTTGAAGACGCCGTGACGGCCGCCGCCCGGCACCTGCCTGTGCGGGTCTACTTCCACGCCAGATGGACGAATCGTCCCTGACCACGAGGGTCAGCCGATCGCCGGGCGTGCCGTCGCAAGTCCGCTCAGAACCGGATTGGCGGACAACGCCCCGCCCGTGCGCGCCGCCGCCGAACAGCCCTTACCCAACCCGCTTTGACCGTGCCGGTGCGACGCGCCCCGCGGGCCATACCTTTCGAGGAATCCGCCCATGATCGACGATCAATTTGATGCCCTGGTCGACGACGCCACCCATGCCGTCAACAATCTCATTCCCGACCGATGGCTGACCGAGCTGGGCGATACCGACCGGTCGGACCTGCTTGTCCGGATCAATGACGCGCTGACGCCAATCCTGCGGGACGCATTCGATACGATCGTGCGCGCGAGCGACAAGCCGACCCGAGCCTGTACGATCGCCGCCATGATCTGCGAACTGCTCGAAACCCATATCGCCAAATGCGACGAAAGCGGCGATTGCGCCGTCAACCGGCCACCGCATGTGATCTCGCAGGCTCATAGCACCAGCGCGAACATCGACAGCATCGCCAGCTGCGACGTCGAATCGGGAACGCAGATCTACCTTGTGCTGGACGACGGCGCCGCGTTCCGCATCACCGTCGAAGCCTTATCCTCATGATCGACATCACCATGGCGCTGCGGGCGCTTAAACGACTGGCGCTCGCTTCCACCCATGGCGAACTCGATGCCGCCAGGATCGAGGCGGCCGATGTCCTTGACCAGGCCGGTTGGACCAGATCGGCACGCATCGTCATCGACGCCATCGGACGTCCGCCTGTCTGCGATGAAAGGGGAAGTCCGCCGGAATAGGCCTGGCGCCACCATCAGCCGCGCCCGCTCGACGGGACGCGGCGCTTCCGCACCACCAATCCCATGGAGAACATCATGGCCCCTCTGTCTCCGGCCAGGGCCCGTCTGGCGGGCTTTCCGCACGCATATGCCTGCGCGATCCAGCGCCGGACCGCCACCGGCCGCAACCAGTTCGTGATCCGAACCCGCAATCCGATCCAGCCGTTCCGGGTAACCGAGACGCTTCCGGCCACTGACGAAGATCTGGTCCTGCGCGTCGCCTGAACGTGACGTGCCACCCGGTCAACGCAGCCTGGTTCGTCGCCGACCTCCGCTCTCGGACACCGTCACCGAGTGCCGGATTCCTCCAATAGCCTAAGGGAGAGCCGACAATGCGTATCAGCCATCTTCAGGCGATCGCCGACATCCTGCTCGGCGATGCCAAAACCCTTGCCCGCGGCTATCATGAGATCATGACCGACAGCGGCGCGGACTTCGAAACCGCGGACGCACGCCGTCGGTGCGCGATCGCCGTCAATGCCGTTGGCATGGCCGTCGCTACCGACGGCTACCGCTCGGCCCTGACCGCGCTTGAGGCGCGACCGGGCGTCGAACCGAAATGCCATCGCTGCGGCAGCACCGAGCTGGTCCGCGACGCTTCGGCGGAATGGGACTGCGCGACCCAGCAATGGGTGCTCTCGGGCGTCTATGATTGCACGATCTGCCAGGCCTGCGAGGCCGAAAGCGACACCCTATGCGAATGGCAGCCCTGCGCACCCAACACCGTTCAGCCGCTCGCCGCTGCGGCGGCGCCGCCTCGTGACCCGCAGGCCCCGCAGTAAGGCAATCCCAACCATTGAAGCCGAAGGCCAACCCATCGCGTGCCAGCACGCCTCAATGGCCATGCCCGCCGTCACCGCAGATCACGGCCGCGGCACCTGTTACGGCACGGCGCTGAGAGCGACGCCGGAGCCCCTATCACCGATCGTTACGAGGCAATCCGATGAATGGTGCCGATCAATATCCGATAAAGCCGGGCATGTGGATCCGAACGGAGGAGGACGAGAAGCTCCTCTTCCAGCGATATTCATCCACCGGCCATTGGGGCTTTTTTTCCGAGAGCAGCTATCACATCGCGCGCGAGCACAAGCTGCCGCTCGCGGGTCTCAAACCCTGGGACAAGGAACGCCGGACATGAAAACACATGCAATGGCCAGCGGACTTCGGATCACGCTGACGAAGATCGAATTGCAGGCCTTGCTCAGCCTTGCGCGCTCTGGCGCAGACCAGCTTGAGGCCGCTCGCCACTATTCGATCCTGCCCAAACGGCAGGAGGCCGTGGCCCCCGACATCATCCAGGGCCTCGAACGCGGCCTGGCCTCGGTCCAATGGAAGCAGGCCGAGGCCAAGGCCAGGCGAGAGCAGCCCAAAAGGGAGGCCGAGCGCCGCGCTGCCCGCGAGCATCACGCCCGAATCGATGGCTATGCTGTCTGGGCCATGTTCGGCGACTGGACCGATATCTCCGATGATCCCGATCGCCGCCAGTGGGCGGATATGTTCCACCCCGACACCAACCCTCGCGAGCAGGGCGAAATCAGGCGCAATGTCTGGCGGGTCTTCATCAGCAAGGGCAGCGCGGCATTGGACGACCTCGTAGTCTTGTCCGGCGATTGCACGACGACCGCCGATCGAGACGAGATCGAGCAACTCGCGCGCCGGATCATCGAGAACCATCAGGAATGACCGCCTTCGTGGCGTCCGGCCGCCCCGGCTGGCAGCAGCCTATCAGGGCAGAGCTACCCCTGAAAACCCACGCCTCCACGCCCGGCGCGCCGGGCCGCCGAGCGCATTCCCGCGGCCTCGGTCGTGTCCCGGAAGGATCCAGACCATGCCCGAACTCATCGAAATCGAGACCTATCGCCTCGATGAACTGACGGGGGCCGCGAAGGTGAACGCCCGAAGCTGGTATCGGGAAACTGGCCTCGACTATGAGTGGCACGACTTCACATTCGATGACTTCGAACGGGTCTGCGAGATCTTCGGTGTCAGCCTCAAGACCGACATAGTGCGCCTCCATGGCGGAGCAACACGCAGCCAGCCGCGCATCTACTTCAGCGGTTTCTGGAACCAGGGCGACGGTGCCTGCTTCGAGGGCTTGTACTCCTATGCGAAGGGCGCCCATCGCCGCTTACGGAATCACGCGCCGCTGGATACCGAACTCCATGCTATCGCGGACGCCCTGCGAACCGTGCAGAGCCGCAACTTCTATCGGCTCAGCGCCGGGGTCTCTCACCACGGGCACTACTATCACGAACACAGTATGACGATTTCGGTCGAGCGCGACGGGACCTTTCTGGACGTGGCAGCCGACGACGAAGAGGCGATCGCCGAAGCGCTCCGCGACCTCGCCTGCTGGCTCTATCAACGCCTTAGCGCGGAGTACGAATATCTCAGTTCCGACGAAGCGGTCGACGAAAGCATCAACGCGAACGGCTACCGCTTCACCGCGTCCGGCGAACGCTTCCTGCGCATCGCATAGCCATTGCGGGCACATCGACCGCCCGCGACAGGAGAGCCGACAAATGACCGAAACCGTCCGACTGTCCGCCCATGATATCCGGCGGCTGCGAAATCTCGCCGAGCAGATCGCGCGGACAGAAGCGGCTGTCCCCCGGTACACGATCGAGATCGCCGAGCGCTTTCATCTCACCACTGGACGAACGGCCCTCAATGTCCTCGCGATCAGCGACGATCCCGATTGGGGGGACACCGACCTCAACACGACCCACCCCTGGTCGCGGATACGCGAGCGGCATGCGCTTGCGAATGGCCGGGCGCTGTTCGACCTCTACATCTATGAACGGCCCGCCTTTGGGGAGACCGGCGACCTTATCTGCTGCGTTCAGGCCGAACTCGATGCGCGGGGTCTCGCGGCGGTCCACGCCGACAACGCGAGGGACATCTGGCGACGACCGGACCCGCCGGCTGAATTTCCGGCGGACCCGCCGCAATGACATTGCAGCATTGACCTCGGCGTCCGGCTACATGGCAGGATCGCGCCAACCTGTCGTCAACTGTCCTTGACTGGCGAGCACATGCGCGAACTATCCTCTCCCATGCGTCTCATCGATGATCTTGCGGCCAGGAGGCTCTATTATCAGCGATCTCTTGCGACTCTGCCCGACATCCTCCTGATCGAAATCCCGGCTCGCTTCGCAGGCAGCGGGCTTGCTCTTCACCGATATTATCCGGTTATCCTCGAGAGCCTCGACGAGCTGCACGAGTTCGAAACGTTCCTGTGCGAGCCGCGCGCCACGCTGGTCCCTCCCGCGTTGCTGAACCATCGGCCCTCTGCTTTCCGCGCCGAGAATATTGTCTTCGCCCGCTACGAACCTAAGGCATTGCATTGGCCCTGGCTCCTGCTGTGCTGCTGGCCGCGAAACTATACCGCCATGGCGCCATCCCACAGCGAAGCGTTCGCGCGGGGCACCTATACCGTCGAAGCCTTCACCAGCGCAGGCGAGGTCGACCTTGCGGAGGCCGAGCTGCTCGCAGCCCTCGGTCCCCATGAAGCGCGCCACGTCCGATGTGCGGCGGGGATGATCGGAAATGCCTGATCACCAACCCGCCCAGGTCCACGGGTATAGGGATCGCAATGCGCGGTGCCGGAACGGGCGATCGGCCGACCGATCACCGGGTTCCCTATCTCCAGCTATCGGCCGAGAATATCATCAATCGGCAGCGCCATGTCGGCGCGGCGCTTCATGAGTTCGGTGAGCCAGCAAAGATGCGCGGCCGCGTCGGCCAGAGGCAGTTCGCAAACTTCCTCGAACATCTCGCGCTGATAATCGAGGTTGCGCGCGAGGATGCCTCGAAGCCGGAGACGCGCCGTGCTGTCGTCAGCCTCGATTTCCTCATTCGCCTCACGAGCCGCATCGAGAAACGCCTCGGCCAGCTCCTGTGCTTCATAATAGCCGCCATCCAGACCCGCGCTCGAGGCAAGGCTCGCCAGCCGCCGGCGCACCAGCGGCAATTCCGGATCGACCGCCGCATCGTTGAGCGGCAGGTTGAAGTCATAGGCGGCGAGAAAGTCGCGGATCATCAGTTGCTCCCTGGTGCGGCGAGGGAACATAATGGCAACTTAAAGTCAAGTCCCATATCGACCGCGTATGGTCCAGCTCCGGGTTTGGCGGATCGCCCGCAGACGCCGAGCGCGCAATCCACGATTATATCGATACCGAAGGGCCACCAACGCTATGGCTACGGGGGAACGCTCGATTCCACCAACTCAGCTGGCGGTGCCCATGCCTGACGAACAGACCCGCCGCATCAAGGTCGAACTGCTCATGCCGGGCGACATCATCCTCACTGCATCCCGCGGCAAGGTGAGCAAGGCCATCCGCCTCGCCACCAAGGGGCAGGTATCCCACGCCATGATCTGCGTCCAGCACGGCTCGATCATCGACTCGACCGATGACGGCGTGCAGGCGCACAATATCCAGCGCGAGCTTTACGGGCCGGACGATCACGTCACCGTGCTCCGCCTCCAAGTGCCCCCGAGCGACCTTCAGCTTGGCACCATCATCGATTTCGCGCGCGCCGAAATCGGGACACGTTACTCCAAGAGCGAAGCGGCGCGATCGGTCCTTACCGGTCCCAAGCCAAGGACACGGCAACTCTTCTGTTCGCGCCTTGTCGCCCGGGCGTTCGCCGGCGCGGGTATCCACCTCGTGCCCGATGCCGACTATTGCACGCCCGAACAGATCCGGCGCAGCCCGCTTCTCGCCGAGCTTCCAGACATTATCGAGACGGTGTCACCAGCCGAGCTGGTGGCGTGGGCCGCCCGTCCGAACCCTATCGCCGACATGCAGGAGACCCAGAACCGCATACTGGCCACCGCACGGCGCCTCGATCCATCGGTCGAGAACTTCAGCGACCTCGACCAGCTCGTTCAGGATCATCCCGAATGGGACGAGGAAATTGCCCGCGTCTATCGAGAGAGTGGCTATCTCGATCTTTGGCGAGCCGACTTCGCCAGCAACCCATGGCATTACGATCTCGACCATATGGAGGCCAGCGCCGGACCACGCCCCGATCAGGGCCTCCTCGAATATTGCATCAGCACCGTTCGGGACTTCCACACCGGTGGCCTGCGCTTCGCCGTCAATCTCGTTCACTACCAGCGTGCTCTGGAGGCGAACCGCCGGAAGACCACCGCGCAACTCGTAATGCTCTACCAGCAGCTCGTGGTGAACGACCAGACACGGCGCGACGTTGCTCTCGCCTGGCTGAAGCGGCACCACCCCGAGGAAGCCGCTCGCCATTTGCAGCGTATTCCGCCGCACTCGGACCTGTGGTTCTCGATCGTGGACCGCGTGGAGCCCCGGCTTGGCGCCATCGCGCGCATCTCCATCCAGCGCATGGGGTCACCGGATGTCTGTTCGGCATGCGGCGATCCGGCCGACGACTATCGCCTCGTGAACGCTGCCGAGGCAATGCCCGGGGTGCCGCCGCTCAGGCTTTGCAGCGATTGTGTGTGGGCATTCGACGTGGCGGTGGTGAAATACTTGAACCGATCACATGACCGCAGCGGGGTTCGCAATGGCCGACAGTCGTCGCCGGGGTGGGCGGATGCCCGCCCGAGGCGGGCACCGGGCTCTATCTCCGCTACGCTCCGACCAAGCCCCCTTGCGGTGTCTTGTCCGCTTCGCGGTAACGATCCCTTCCGCGGGTGTGCCCGGGAGGTGAGGCGCTTCCTTCTCGACCGGAGAATCCAGCCGCACGACCACCGCAATGCAGGCTTCGCCTAAGGAATCGCGCTAGTCGCGCGATGCGGATCGTGGAGCCAGCCCGATCGCATCGCCCCCTTCGCCGCCCTTGCAGGATCCGTGCGTTGCAGAACGGGTTTCGTCCGCAAGAATTGCGTCGGGGCAAAGCTACGCTAGGCGAAAAGGGGCCGGCGATGTTTGTTTGTTTTCAACAGAAGCGCCGGCCCCTTTTCGCCAAGCTTCGCTAGAGCCCCTCCCGTGCTTCTTGCGGACAAGAGCCCCGCCCTGCGCCTTCGGACCTGCGAGGGCGGCTCCGGGTGCGATGACGATCGAGCCGGCCCACGCTCCCTTTCCATTCAGAAGGAACCGCCCGCTGCGCGGCCGGTGCGTCTTTGTCGTTCGCGGGCCGCTGACGCGGCCGTTTGATGCTCGGGCTCACCAGATACGATGAAATTCTGTCAAGAAATCAATCACATGGAAGTAATGGAGGGGAGGTAGTAGGGTTTGGATGCGGCCGGGAAAGAAAAACGGACCGCACCCAAGAGAAAGGATGAAGTCATGAAGATCGGTAGCTTCAAATTCGACGAACGCGCCAGCGAAATTATCGGCAAGATCGCCACTCGCGAGATGCGCTTTCCCTACCTAATCATGCGCCGCGTCGAAGATCGGCAGAGCGATAGCGCCCCCGTCTATGAGATTTACGAGACGAACCGCGCGGGCGACGAAATCCAGATCGGTGTCGTCTGGGAACGCCGGATGAAGTCCAACGACGAGGTGTTCCTGTCCGGCATGGTCGATGATCCGAGCTTCCGCGAGCCGCTGCCCATCGTCCTTTTCGGGGACGAGACGAACGGCTTCGATGTCCAGTGGCGGCGCGAACGTGACCGCGACACGCAGGGCGGCAGCTTCGGCAATCGCGCAAGTGGCGGCCAGCGGCAGGGCGGTTTCGGCGGACGGTCGGGCGGCGGCTTCTCCGGCGGCAGCACCGCAGGCCCCGGCGGCGAGTATACCGGGAACGGGCGCGGCCTTGACGACGAGGTGCCCTTCTAAGCGGCACCAAAGGCGGGCCGGGGGAGCGGTGGAACGCTTCCCCGGACCCTGAACCGTCACCCGACCAAAGGAACCCATCCCATGAGCAAGCCAACGGCCTTGCGCAGCGTTAGCAGTTTTGCCGACCTGCCGGAACTCTATGCCGAACTCACCGCCACCCCCGATTTCGTGGCATCGTTCGGTGATCCCTTGCCCCTCACCATCATCGAGCCGGGCGAGGAACCCGCCGAACATCTCATGCCCAATCCGATCGCGGCGCAGGCGGAATGCGGCGGCATCATCGCCGCCATCTTCGACCTGTTGACCGACACCCGCCTCGACCCCCTCGCACCCGAACTCGCATGGGGCTTCGTCAACAGCTTCCATTTCGTCGCGGGCAAACTGGAAAGCCGCGAGGATCGGCTCGCCGACACCATCAGCGATATGGCGCGGCGTCTGGAACCGGGCGAGGTGTTCAACAAGGAACTGGAAGATACCCAGCTTGAATGCCAGTCGGTCGCAGAACAGCGCGCCGCGATGGAAGATATGTGCGAATACGCGGCGGCTATGTATAAAGCCTGCGCCGGTCGCCCGTGGTTCCCGGCAAAAGGTTCGCGCGCGTCCAACGTAACGACCGCCAGCCAGATTTCGGCGCTCGACTTCCTGCGTGCCCGTTCCGAACGCCGCCGCGACCGCTACGACCCGCAAGGCCCTGTCGTCGTCGTCTCCGGCCCGCAGGATTGGCACGACTGGCGGATTATCTGGGGACGCCTCGACCAGATCAGGGCGCGCATTCCGCATATGGTGCTTGTCACCACCGGACAGCGCGCAGGGGTGGACGCAGCGGCAGCGGCTTGGGCGGCGCAACGCGGCGTTACCTGCATCGCTTTCGGCCTCTATGGACGCGGGAAGGGCAAGGGCTTCAAGCGCAACCGCGACATTGCCGAGCTTATGCCGGTCGAGGCATTGCTATGCGAAGGCTCCGGCATCCAGTCGAGCCTCTATGACCTGTTCAACCCGGAGAAGGGCCACCGCGTCCCGACCCATGTTTTCATGCGGACCGATCAGGAACCCGATGTCCCGATCAAGCGCAAACGCCGCGTCATAGCGGCCTGATCGGACGACCACCCAAAGAGGGGACCGGCGCGGGCTACCGCCGCCGGTCCCTTGTCGTGCTTGTCGCACGAGCGGGGGAAACCCGAACGGTTTCCCCCGCGTCGCTCCTTTTGCCGGGCGTTCCGCCCGCCAACGTCGCTCCCCTTTCCGCTAAGGCTGCACCGTCGCCTGGCTCGCTCCTCCGGCCTCCGATCCGGGCGGCGGCGTAGCGCCGGACTTCCCCCGCGCGGCGGCACCAGTCTTGACCGGCAAACCCCGTGCGGGCGGATCATCGGACGCAGCCGGAAGCGCCTTTAACGCTGCCAGCGCGGCACCGCCACCGACCCGGATCGCTTGGCCGAGCACATCGCGAAACTCGCGCTCGCTCAGCCTCTCCACGGCAATCTCGGTCGCGACCATTCCATATTGCGCGCGCAATCCGCGCCGCACCGCCTCGGCCTCTTGCGCGAGGTTGCGCTGGTCGGCCTCGATCTTCGCGAGCCGTTCCCGTTCCGTCATCTTGGGCATGTTTGGACTCCTTCTAGGAAGGAGGTCTGCTCGCCAGCCCCGACTATCCACCAAGGAGCTTTCGCTTGCAACGCCTTCCCACCGACAAAGAGCAGCCGATCAAGTACGGCTCCCCCTGTAGGGGAGACCCGCGCCGATCGGAATCGACGGGCGCAGCGGGCAAGCGCGCTGCGGGCGAGGGACGCA
This sequence comes from Sphingobium sp. UBA5915, assembly GCF_002431195.1. NCBI lineage: Bacteria > Pseudomonadati > Pseudomonadota > Alphaproteobacteria > Sphingomonadales > Sphingobiaceae > Sphingobium > Sphingobium sp. UBA5915. Next base: position 105,579 of record NZ_DJDV01000098.1, read on the forward strand.
CGCCGGAGGCGGGTGTAATGCACCCCACGCACGGGGTGCTGCGGGCGCGAATCGCCCGGATTTCCGCCGTTTTTTAGCGGCACAGGACGGCAGCCCATCTGGCACTGATCGGCTGCCGCCGGCAGCCAGCCCCAGAATGCTGCCGGCCTAACCGATTGATCTCGCTTGGCACTCTCTGGCTGCCAGCGGCAGTTTCGATAAATTGTTGAGATCACGGCGCAAATCGGCTATAAGGGCGACGCTTCACCACGTTGCTGGCGTGCCGGACAAGGAGTCCGCCGCTTGGCACGTATTACAATCCGCATAGACGATGATCTCTATGCGCGCCTTTCCGTCCATGCGCGCAACGCAGGTCTCGGCGCCGCGACCTATTGTCGCGACATCCTTGAACGGTTCGAAGGCACAGATCCTTCGGGATATCACGCCCGCTTCGATGAGCTCCATGCGACGGTCATCCAGGCCTTCGCCATCCTCGCCACGTCTGTCGGCGAGCGCTCTCCGGACATCCTCCAAAAGGGACTGGGCGAAGCCCGTCGCCTCCTCCGCGAAAGGGGGCTGCTCGACCCCGAGCAGGACCGGTCATGAGCATCTTTCGTCACGACACCCTCGGCTCCTGGACTCGCGGCGGCCAGGCCATCGTCCACAACGTCCGGATGACCACCCAGGTCTTCTACCAGACCTTCCTCGCTGGACTGGTCATCTGGATCGGCGGCATCATCTGGTATGCGCTCGAGAAATCCTCAGAGTATGAGCGCTTCGTTCTGGTGAAGCTCGGCCAAGCGGCTTTCATGGGCGACGCTGTTCCCGGCAACGCGACCCCGATCTTATTCAAGACACCGGCGGGCAAACAATATTGGACAACACCCAAGGGCTTGCTCGACTCAGGTGTCGCCCACAAGACGCTCGCCGCCTTCGAGACCTACCTGCTACACGGCGCAGCGCTCTCCGGTGTGTTCGCTCTGGCGATGCTCTTCTGGGCGTGGTTCTATTTCACCCGGACGGGGAAAGGCCTCGGCTCCAATCAGTTCCTGCGCGGGGCGCGGTTCGGCACAGTGCGGCAGGTCCGCCGCGCTCTCTGGCGTTACGCCAAGGGCAGCTTCGACATTGGTGGGGTCAATGTACCCGACGCCTTCGAACCCGAACATATCCTGATTTGCGGTGCGCCAGGTACCGGCAAGACGAACATCATCGTCAAGATGCTCGACGGCATCCGGAAGCGAAAGCGCCGCGCGATCGTCTATGACACAGCCGGCACCTTCGTCGAAAAATTCTACCGGCCGGGGATCGACGTGCTGCTCAATCCGCTCGACGCACGGGCGGATTGCTGGTCGCCCTGGGTCGACGTCCCGAGGGACTATCATTACGATCAGATCGCCGAGTCCACGATCCCTGACAAGACCGGCGATCCCTTCTGGGCGAAGGCGGCGCGCGGTACGCTGGTCGCCGTGCTGCGGAAGCTGGCTCGGCAGGAACGCACCCTCGTTTCGATCCTGCTCGACACGCTGCTGCGCTCCAAGCTGAAGGACCTCGCAGCCTTTGCCGCCGGCACCGATGCGGCGGCATTCATCTCGACCGAGGGCGAACGCACCAGCGCCGGTATCCAGGCTGAGCTTGCCTCCGTCATGCGCAGCTTCTCCTATCTCGACGATACCGCTGATGGTTTCTCGATCCGCGACTGGGTCGCCAACGAGAAAGACGACAGCTGGCTTTTCATCACCGTCAAGGCGGACCAGCTGCCTTCGCTGCGCCCCCTGATCACGGTATGGCTCGACATCGCGATCAGCGCGATCATGAGCATGACGCCCGATCGCAACCGGCGCCTCTATTGCGTGATCGACGAACTGCCGACGCTCCAGCGCCTGCCCTCGCTCGGCGACTTCCTGGCCCGCGCAAGGAAGTATGGAGGCTGCGGTATCCTCGGCTTCCAGAGCTATCCCCAGCTCGAGGCGACCTACGGCATCCAGGACGCTGCGGCGATCACCGGCTATTGCTCCACCTGGGTGGCGCTGCGGGCCAACGACACCCCCACAGCGAAGCATGTCAGCGAAAATTTCGGCCAGGTCGAACAGGTCGAAGCCAACGAAGGCATGTCCTACGGGGTCAACGATATGCGCGACGGGGTGAACCTCTCGCGCATGCAGGTAACCCGACCGCTGGTCATGCACACCGAGGTCACAAACCTGCCCAACCTGATGGGCTATCTGCGGTTCGGTCGCAGCCTTCCGGTGGTCCGGTTCGAGGACAGCTACAACAAGGTCGCCTCCATCGGCGAGGCGTTCGAGGAGCGGGGCGCCGCGCCCATTCGGATGGCGGTTCCAACGCCATCGGCGCCCCCGGCGCCGACAGCGCCGATAACACCAGCCAAGCCGAAAGCTACCCCGACGAAACGGCGACGTGCTGCCCCCAGTGATCCAGGAGCCGAACTGCCCCTGGTACCGCCAAGCGACGCTACGGGACCGACCGGCATACCCTCCGATGAAGAGGCGGCGTCTCCTCCGACCGACAACGGCCGGGAAGGGGAAGCAAGCAACCCACCACCACCGCTCGAGCTGTTCGGGAAGCCGGCGTGTTTCCGTCTCAGCCAGCACGGCCGCCATGACGGCACCCGCAATGCAGCGAGGCCGGCATGATCAATCCCATCCGCCTCAAGGGCAAACCCGCCAACATCGCTCGGTATTACACGGTCGGCGACTATTACACCAAGGGTGCCGACGAGCATTCCGAATGGGGTGGCAAGATCGCCACCGAACTGGGACTGGAAGGTGAGGTCGACCCTGCCGTCTTCAAGGAACTCTTAGCCGGTAAGGTCGGTGACCAGCAGCTTGGTCGCCAGCGGAAAGATGGCAACATCCAGCATCATCCGGGGTGGGACTTCGCCGTAAACGCCCCCAAGTCGGTGTCGATCATGGCACTCGTCTCCGGCGACGAGCGGATCGTTGAGGCGCATGAGCAGGCGGTCGGGGTCGCGCTCAACTATCTCGAGGAACACGCCACGATGCGGCACCGCGTCGATGGCAAGGTCACCGAGAAGACGACCGGCCGGCTGATCTGGGCGCGCTTCACCGAGCATGCGTCTCGCGAGCTCGATCCCCATCTTCACACGCACGTCGTCGTCATGAACATCACCGACGAGCGGGATGGAGCGAAGAAGGTCAGCCTGGAAACTCGCGCCATGTTCGCCGAGCAGATGGCGGCCGGGCAGGTGTACCGCAATGAATTGGCACACCTCCTCCGCGAGCGCGGCTACGATGTCGAGTTCGACCCTCGTCGTGGCCTGTTCGAGATCAGGGGCGTCCCCAAGGACCTGATCACCGAAATGTCGCAGCGCGCCGAACAGATCGAGGCTCATGCAAAAGAGCATGGCCTGACCGGGCAGGCGGCACGGCAGAAATCCTTCTATGCCACTCGGGGACCAAAGCAGAAAGTCTCACTCGAAGAGCTCCATCAGCGGTGGGACGGGCGGCTTGGCAAACATGCCGAGGCGGTGATGGAGGCGCGCGCCGACGCCGAGCAAATTGGTGAGCGCAGTATTGAGGTCGAGGCGCAGACGGCGGCGCGTGCCATGCTTTTCGGCCTGCGCCAGTCGGAAGGCAAGGAGGCGGTCAACAATCTCGGTCGGCTGTTGCAGACGGCCCTGGCTTCACATGTCGGCGAGGTTCGGCTTTCCGATATTCGTCCCGTGGTCGAGGAACATCAGGCGCGAGCCAAACTTCTCGAAACCCGCCACCTTACCGGTGACGAGATACACACCCGCGGTCGAACGTCACGTAGGACGGCGCGTCTCGAAATGTCGCTCTCCGATCATCTCGCCCTGGCCCTCACAGACGCCCGGCCCCTGGCGTCTATCGAAGCCCTCAGGGATGCAGGTCTTGCCCACAACCTCACTCCCGAGCAGCGGACAGCTCTGCTTCATCTCGGCCGGAGCGAAGACCGGATCGTGGGTGTCCACGGCGTCGCCGGCTCGGGCAAGTCGACCATCATCGGCGCACTAAGGAGTGCGGCGGGTGAGGACGCGACCCTCATTGCCCTCGCTCCGACCTCTTCGGCGGCGGCGGAACTGGGGAAGAAGGCCAATATTGAATCGCGCACCGTTGCCAGTCTCCTTGCGAGCGGCGGCGCGAGGCTTGATGAAAGTCATGTCCTGGTTGTTGACGAGGCCGGGCAGCTTGGCAACCGCCAGGCGGTACGTCTCCTCGAGATCAGCAGGACCACCGGCGCGCGCCTTCTACTGATTGGTGACACCCGTCAAACAGGGGCGATCGAGCAGGGCAAGCCGTTCTGGCTGATGCAACGTCTCGGCCTGCCGAAAGCCGAACTCCGGGAACCTGTCCGGCAGGAAACGGACAAGATGACCCAGGCCGTGCGGCTGGCACGGCTCCAGAACTACGACGGATCGCTTACCTCGCTGGACAGGGTGACGACCGGGGAAAGCAGTGAAAAGCTTGCCGCGTCGCTCGTTGCCGACTGGACACGCCTCAGTCCGGAAAACCGCGAGAAGACGAACATTCTCGTGCTTGAGAATGCGACCCGTCTGATCGTGAACACCAAGGTCCGCGAGGCGCTGAAAACGGAAGGTGCGATCGCGGCCGAGGAAACCCGGCTGTCGATCCTGTCGCCGTCCGGCATGACCGAGCAGGAGAAGCACTTCGCGCGCTTCTATTCTCGCGGTCAGGTCGTGGTGTTCTCCCGCGACAATGTCGGGCTGGGGATCGCCCGAGATGCCGAGTATAAGGTGATTGGCGTTGGACGAGACGCCCGTGGGCGTCAGACGGTCAACCTGGTCGATGAACATGGCCGCACCATCCAGTGGGATCCCCGTCTGGGGCGGGCCTCCCAGATCAACGTGTTCAAGGAAGAAAAACGCGACCTTGCCGCCGGCGACCGGATACAATGGCGCCTCGTCAACGAGGAGCTGGATCTCAAGAATGCCGAGCGAGGCACCCTGGAGCGCCTCAACGGCACCGTTGCCACAATCCGATGGGATCGGGACGGGCGGAGCCAGGAAATCGATCTTTCCCAGCACAAGAACTGGGACCATGGCTATGGCGAAACCGTCTACTCGGCGCAGTCCAAGACTTACGACCGGGTCTATGTGCTGGCGCCCGTCAACTCGCCGCTCGTTACAGGGCAAAACTTCTACACCGCGATCACCCGCGCGAGATTCGGGGCCAGCCTGTGGACCGAGAATCGGCAAAGGCTGGTCGAAAAACTGAAGCAGCGTACGGGCGAAAAGACATCTTCCCTCCAGGGGTTGGGGCGGATCGATCGGGACGGTGTGAAGGGCCGGTCGACCCGCCACTCCGAACGCTGGGACAAGCTCCGCGCCGAGCAACGCGCCCAACGCGAAGAGCGAAAGGACAAGCCGGCGGCGCAACGTGGATCTGCGGAGAGCACTCAGTTCACCGGACTGGCTGAGCGCATTGCGGATCGTGCGTTGTCGGCTGCATCCTTCATGGACCGGTGGGTCGTATCTCTTCTCGATCGAAGTTCCCATCGAGGTGCTGACCGGGAAGACGGGCGCGCCGCCGCGACGGCGCCCCAGCCGGCTCCCGAACCTGCCCACGCTCCTTCCCAGGATCACGGAGGCGGCCATGATCGCTGATTGGGCCGTATTGTCTATTGTCGTCGGGATTGTGCTCCTTGCCTGGTTCCTTCGTGGTTCCCGGACTCCGGTCAAACACCGATGGCGACGTCGACAGGCACGCATCATGTGCCGGCAATTGCAGGGCCGCGATCGCTCCCAACCTCCGGCGGTGGTTTTCGCCCGGATGCGCCGCATGGATCCCTTGGCTTTCGAGGAACTGCTTCTGGAATGCTTTGAACGCCGCGCGATCGAAGTGGTCCGAAACCAGAGCTACACCGGTGATGGAGGTATTGATGGGAAGGTAAGGATCTGCGGATGGGTCTGGCTTGTCCAAGCCAAGCGCTACAAAGACACGATACGGCCAGAAAATGTTGATGCGTTCGCGCAGCTATGTGCCGCAAAGAGTATGCCGGGGCTGTTCATTCACACTGGACGAACCGGACCATCGACCCGGACGCTGCTCAATCGTCATCCTCATATCCAGATCATATCTGGTGAACAGCTTCTCGCCCTCATTCGCGGTGAACCCGTCTTGGTCAGGGGGAAGCGCATATGAGACTCCCCATCGCGCGCGCGCGCTGGCGGTCGGGACTCTATGCCTTGCCGTCGCTCGTAGCGGGCCTCGCCCTCCTGTCGGGTTCAGCTGCAGCGGCGTCTCGTCCGGTCGGCTCTGCCACCGGGGAACGTGAGATCGCTCGATGTATCCAATTCGCATCGGCGGGCAGATCATGGCTTGAAAAGACGCTGTGGGGTCTGCGCGATCAGGAGGCCGGATGGATCGGCGCTGAGGTTCCGAACAGCAACGGTACACATGACCTCGGTCCTCTCCAGGTTAATAGCTCCTGGGTAGCCAAGCTATCTGTTCTCGTCGACCGCGATCCCGGTCTTGTACGCACCTGGCTGATCAACGATCCGTGCTTCAACGTGCAGGCAGCCAAGTGGCTGTTCCTGTCGGGGTTGCGCACCAGCGGGAGTTATTGGCAGGCTGTAGGTGTCTATCACAGCCCGACACCGTGGCGGCAAGAACGCTACCGCAAAAATGTCGCACGGCGCCTGGTTTCAAGGTTCGGGGCGAATGTGTTTTCACCCCTTCCGCCGAAAACCTTATCCCAACGCCAGGAAAGCAGTTCCTTTCCTCTTGCTCAGGGGAAGCCGCAGTGAACGGCTCAAGCGGCGAGCCACAGGTTTCGCGGAGCCCCGCGGACGATCTGGACGAACGGATCCTTCGCATAGCAGCAGCGATTGGCCGGCATCTCGCCAGGGAGGAGATGGCGCGGAAGGCGGGCGCAACTGGTGTGCCAGAAATACGCGATGGCCCATTGGAAGAACAGGATGATTGAGCTATAGTTCTAGCCGAAATGGCAGAGGTTTTGGATATGCCTGCCTGGCAACTTCAGGAAGCGAAGGACCAACTCAGCGAGGTGATTGAAACGGCACAGGTGCGTGGGCCTCAGATGATCACGCGCCACGGCCGACCTCGTGCGGTACTGCTCTCTGCTGCCGACTACGCGGCAATGACGTCCCAGAGGCCGGACTTCAAGGAATGGCTATTGGGAGGTCCCAAGGCAAACCTTGCATCACCTGACCTGGCATTCCACGCGATAGGGGAGGGGGAAGGTTGAAAGGCAATGAGAGCTTCCTCCTGAACACCGACGTGCTGTTCGAGACACGCCGAGCGTCAATGCATCCGAACGTCGCGCGGTTTCTAAAAGAGACGTCAGCAGACAGGCTGTTTCTTAGCGCTCTCAGCTTGGGTGAACTCCGTCGGCAGGCAAGGGACTTGCTTGAGATCGAGCCCGAAACGGCAGCCCGCTTCGAGAATTGGCTCGATGAGGCAAAGGCCTGCTTCGAGGAGAGGCTCTTGCCCGTCGATGGCGATGTGGCGGACGCATGGAGCGCCGTACGAAATGACCACATCCGCTCGGTCACCGCTTCGCTAATTGCTGCGACGGCAGCGTCGAACAGTCTCATTCTCCTTACCCGAAATGCCAAAGAGGCCACAGGGATGAACGTTCGGACCCTAAATCCTTGGCATGCAGCCTACCGCACCAGGCCGGCACCATCGACCGGAGACGCATCTTGACCCGTACTGCACTTTACGCCCGATACTCGAGCGATATGCAAAGCCAGACCTCGATAGACGACCAGTTCGCCATTTGCCGCGATCAGGCCGCCAGGGAAGGATGGCGCATCATCGGAAGCTATCAGGATGCAGCAATCTCTGGCGCCTCCGTGATTCTGAGACCGGGAATTCAATCGCTGCTCCAGGATGCGCAGCTCGGTAAATTCGACACGATCCTTGCCGAAGCGCTCGATCGCATTTCCCGAGATCAGGCTGATGTCGCGACCTTGTACAAGCACTTCCAGTTTGCCGGCGTGAAGCTGATCACCATCGCCGAAGGCGAGATATCGGAGCTGCATGTAGGGCTGAAGGGCACGATGAATGCTCTTTTCCTCAAGGATCTCGCGAAGAAAACGCATCGAGGGCTAAGGGGACGGGTCGAGAAGGGCAAATCGGGCGGTGGCCTGTGCTACGGCTACAATGTGCTTAAGAGGGTCGATGCGAGCGGCGAACTGGTTCGTGGCGAGAGATCGATCAATGAGGCGGAAGCTCTGGTCGTTCAACGGATCTTCCGAGAGTTCTCCAATGGCAGGAGCCCCCGCGCGATCGCGTGGGACCTCAACCGCGACAACGTTCCCGGACCATTTGGCAAGCAATGGTCGGACACGACGATAAGGGGACATGCGGCGCGCAAGACCGGCATCCTTCACAACGAACTCTATGTCGGCGTTCTGGTTTGGAATCGGCAACGATTTATCAAAAACCCGTCGACGGGGAAGCGGGTCTCCAGGCCCAACCCTGAATCTGAATGGATCAAGAAGGATGTGCCCGAATTGCGCATTCTGACTGACGAGCTGTGGCAGGCCGTGCGCCAGCGGGCGGACGAAATCGGAGAGCGCTATAAGGCTGTTGCGGACGGTATCCGGGTCTCAAAGGGAAAGAGACTTCGCGACCTGCATCGGCCCGTCTTCCTGTTTTCGGGAATGATAGAATGCGGCGTTTGCGGCGGGAACTGCACCATCATCGTGAATGATCGATACGGCTGCAACAACCACTTCCGAAAGGGTACCTGCGGCAACAATCGGACAATCCGGCGTGAGATGCTGGAGAAACGTGCGTTGCATGGAATATCGGAGCGCCTCGTTTCTGCGGACGCGGTGAAGCAGGCCGTGGCCAGCTACATAGAGCAAATCAATTCCGCTAACCGGGAACAGCGTGCTCAGGCGGAACTGGACCGCCGCAGTTTGGACAAGGTCGAACGCGCGATCGCAGGAATTCTCTCTGCGATTGAGGATGGCATGTATCAGCCATCCATGAAGGCGCGATTGAGCGATCTCGAACAGCAGCGGGATGAGCTTCAGCATCGACACGTCGAACATTCGGTGGTGGTTCCGGACATTCACCCGAACCTCGCTGAGCTATACCGGCGGCGCGTCGCATATCTGATTGAGGCGTTGAAAGACCCAGCCCTGCGGGATGAGGTGGCTCAGGATATTCGATCGATCGTTGGGAAAATCATCATCTCGCCCGGCCCTGACCGTGGGCAGGTTTACGCCGAATTGTGCGGGCAACTCATGGGAATTCTCAATGCTGTAAGCAAGGAAGGCGGGGGAGGAGGGCAACTATACCAACGGGGACTGCGCCCTCCCGCAACCAACGTCGGTATAACTCCGGGAAGCAATGTTATACCAACAGGGGAAGCCAGCCCCCGCAACCAACGTCAGTATAATTCAGAAGATTGTTATACTGACGGGGCATCGGGTCCCCGCAACCAACATAACGTCAAAATCATCCCACCAAGCAAAAAGCCTGGTGGGCTTTTGTCGTCCCATATCCCAATCCAAAAATGACGCCAGGATTACTCAAGCGCAAATCTTGGCGTTGAATAGCGCAGTTGGACCAAGGCTTTTCCACTGCAATTCGAAACAATTTCACATTTTCTGTGCGACCCCGCCGCCAAGTTTGAAGTTAAGGCTTTGGTTCGGTCTGTCCGCTCCCGCTTGCCCTGATCCCGACCTTTCCACTCCAGTCTTTCGCCGCTTGGGTGCGCGTACGATTGAGACATCGAACCCATGGCTCTTCGGAGCAATACGCAAACCCACTAAGAGTTTGCCGCCTTTTCGCGCCCGCGCCATTGCCCGCGATCACCTGTCGCATTTGTTCTTGGAGATTAAAAATAACATAGATTACTATTTAAGGGTCGTCTGCCAACAAATAGATCTGAAAATTGTGATTTATTCGTAATCAGGAACGCACGCTGACACGGGACGTTATGGCCTTTCCTACACGGGGGCACGTCATTGATCATCATGCATCTTGCTCTTGGAGGCTGTTTGAAAGCGCCTCCTGTCAGCTACGGTATAACGCCCGATACCGGCGGTCATATAGCCTATATATTAGAGGCTGCGTCTCATCAGATTCGTAGAGATGATGTATCCAACGTCATCATTGTCACGCGCAGGTTCGATGATCGTCGGTTCGATCCGATTCACAATATGCCAATCGAAGATATCGATGAAAATCTTCACATAGTGCGGATTGGTACTGACAGAAAATATTATGTAGAAAAGGAAGAGCTTGCGGCCGAACTGCCGTCCTTTACAAAAGGATTGATAGAGTATCTTTCCAATTGCCAACGTCGCCCCGACGTCATTCATGCGCATTTTGCGGACGCAGCGCAGGTGGCTTCCGTCATTCAGAGACGTTTCGGAATAGCCTTCGTCTTTACGCCGCATTCTTTGGGTATCGACAAGCAAGCCCAGGGCGTCACCTGTAATGGCCTTGATCAGAGGATTGAAAGCGAACGTTCGGCGATTGCGGACGCCAGCGCAATCATCGTATCGACTGCCGAGGAAGCCGACCGGCAGATCGGAGCCTATTGTCAGTCCGCGAAGCGTAAAATCCATGTGGTTCCTCCGGGCGTGCCGCGTCTGCCTATGCCGGTCGATAAATCCCAGGCCAGCGTATTGCTGGAAGCCTGGTTCGAACGTCCCCGCCTTCCTATCATTCTGGCCGTATCCAGGCCGGTGACGAAGAAAAATCTGGCATCGCTGCTAATGGCCTATGCGCAGGACGCAACGCTGCAACGTCAGGCCAATCTCGTCATTCTTGCGGGCCAGCATGGTCATGCCGCCGGCGAGGAGCGCGCCAATATTGACCAACTCTTCGGTCTGATCGAGGCCTGCGGCCTGGGCGGTCGGGTCGCGCTGCCCCCCGCGCATGACGCGCACGATGTGGCGGCGCTCTATGCCTATGCAGCGCAGGGTGGCGTGTTCGTCAACCCCGCGTTGCACGAGCCTTTCGGCCTTACCTTGATCGAAGCGGCGGCTTTTGGAACCCCTGTCGTGGCGACACAAAATGGCGGACCGGCGGAAATCGTGGCTGCAATTGGACATGGGGAGTTGATCGATCCACGTGACACGCGGGCGATCAGTCGCTCCATCAGAGCTATCGTCGGCAATGCCGCGCGTCATGCCGTGTTGTCGGCAAAGGCGCATGCAGGTGTCAGGCGCTATTGCTGGGATAGCTATGCCAGCGCTTCGATCGACATTTATCGCTCAGTGGCCCGGCCGCAATTGCTGGCGTGCGACATGGACAATACGCTGACCGGATGCCGGGATGCGGCAGGGGCGTTCCGCGCTTGGCGGTCCTCGTCCTCGATGCAGTTTGTCGTGGCGACTGGTCGTAGCCTCCATGCCACCAAAATGATCCTGCGTCGCTGGCAGCTTCCCGAGCCCGATGCCTATATCGTCGATGTCGGCACGCGCATCGTCTTTCCCGACGGCCATGGCGAATGGAAGGAATGCGCTGAATTTGCGGCCTATCTCGATGAAGGCTGGGACCGCGCTGCCGTAACTCGTATAATAGCGCCCCTCCGTCTCAAGGCCCAGCCACGCGTCACCGAAGGGCCGCACAAGATCAGCTTTTTCGGCACCGCCCGTGACGCTGCCAACATCCGCGAAATTCTGAGTGCACATGGCGTTGCCGCGAAAGTCATTTTCTCCCACAGCCGCCTGATCGACATATTGGCACCAAATGGCGGCAAGGCAGAGGCGATTGCGGCCTATGCCCGGAAATTCGGGTTATCATTGTCCAATTGCGTCGCTGCCGGGGATAGCGGCAATGATGCCGATATGCTGGCCGCCTGCGGCCATGCGATCGTGGTGGGGAATGCCGCGGCCGAACTGGATGATCTTCCCGACCGCAAGGGCCTGATCCGCGTCGCCAAGCATCATGCCGCCGGCGTGCTGGAAGGGCTGGCGCTGCTTGATCTTTGTGACGGGGTCGCATCCGCCGTGGCGGCCGCCGCATGACGCGCCCGATCGGATATTTCGTCCACCATCAGGGGAGGGGCCACGCCGAGCGTTGCGCGGCGATAGCCCATGCTCTGCCACCGTCCCGGCCCCTGACGATATTCTGCGCGCGTGATGATATATTCCCGGCTTTGCCAGCCAATGCCGATATCATCACGATTCCGTCTCTTTTCGAACCGACCGGCGAGGAGGCGGCATCCATGGATTGGGTGTCGACGCCTGCAACCTTGCATTGCGCGCCTTTAGGATGGCCTGGCATCCGCTCCGCCATGCATCAGATGACGTCCTGGTTTCATCGGGGCGACCCCGCTCTCCTCATCTGCGACGTGTCCGCTGAAGTCGCACAGCTTGCCCGCATCTGCTCTGTCCCTCATGTCAAAATCCTCCAACATGGTGATCGCAGCGATCCGGGACATCGCGCCGCCTATGACGGGGCGGCAGGGTTGCTGGCGCCCTTTCATTCCGACCTCGCCCAGCCCGAATGGGACGACGCGATGCGGTCGAAGACGTTCTTCGCCGGTGGGCTGGGGGTCGATCTGCGCGTGGCGGAGCGGGAGGTCGCCCGCCAACGAATAGGCATCGATCCAGACGAGGAGCTTATCCTCATTCTTTCCGGTGGCGGTGGTGAAGGCTTCGGCCAGGCTCCCCTTGGGGTCGGCGCGCGCACATGCCCATCCGCCCGATGGATCACGATCGGAAAGGTGCAGCGGGACTGGCATGCAACCGAACCGGGCAATATCGAACATCGAGGCTGGGTCGATAATGCCGATGACTATATCGCTGCGGCGGACCTTGTCATATCCTCCACCGGCAATACGACCTGCCAGCAAATATTGGCGGCTGCCAAGCCCTGGCTTGCCATTCCCGAATGGCGCTATTTCGATGAGCAACATCGCAAGGCAGACGCGCTCGCAGCGGCAGGCGTGGCGACGACCCTGCGCCATCTTCCTTCCTCAGCCCATGGCTGGACGTCCGCCATCAGCGAAACCTGGACCCGTCATCGACCGGATCGTCAGCGCGCGATGATCGACGAAGCCCCCGCCCTTCATAGTGCGCAATGGCTCGAGGCGCTGGTCGATAGGCTTTGGTCGCCGCAACCCGCCCTGACCCCAGCATCATTTAAGGAGCTCCGTCCGTCATGAACAAGGTTTCCGTCATCACATTGGCGCGCGGACGGGCCGAACATCTCGTCAATGTTGTCCATGGCCTCAACCGCCAGACGATCCTGCCAACCGAACTCATTATCGGGGCGATGCAGGATGAACCCTATCATTTGCCTGAAACATCGTTCCCGGTGCGCCAGATCCATATTGCCGGCGAGGCCCTGCCACTTGCAGCCGCGCGCAACGCCGCCGCCGCCAGCGCGACCGGAGACATATTGATATTCCTCGATATCGATTGCATTCCTTCACCCGACCTGGTTGCCGACTATGCCGGTCATGCCAGTGGTTTCGATGGCTTGCTGATGGGTGAGGTGCTGTATCTGCCACGTGCGGCCACACAGGGCGACTGGTCATGCGAAGGCTTTGAGGGGATCGCTGAAAAACATTCCGACCGGCGAGGGCCGCCTTCTCATGGCATCGAAATTTGCGCGGATTATCGCTGTTTCTGGTCATTGAACTTCGCCATGCAAGCGCAGACATTCCAGCGTTCGGGCGGCTTTGACGAACGCTATGTGGGATATGGCGGCGAAGACACTGATTATGGCAAGACGCTCAGCATGGCCGGCATCGCCATTGCCTGGGCAAAGGGCGCGCGAGCGTACCACCAATATCATCCGCACCACATGCCACCAGTACATCATGTCGAAAGCGTGGTCCGCAACGCCCAGTTGTTCGAGGCAAAATGGGGCTACAGGACGATGGGCCACTGGCTGCATGCCTTTCGCTTGATGGACCTGATAGACGATGCGCCGGGTCGTCCCATCCGAATTCTCCGTACGCCTGATCAGGACGACCTGGCCCTTACCGGCCAACAGAGCCATCAACCCTACGCAAATACGGCCACCGTCCTGCGCCTGTTGGAGGCAAGGCAAAAGCAAGCCGCCCAGACGCCCACAGTCGCCACTGCGGCGGCGTGAGGATCGCTCTTCTGGCGCATGTGCGCCAGCGCATCCGCCAACCTTTTGCCGGCGGGATGGAAGCCCATGCATGGCAGCTGGCGACTGGCCTCAGCCGGCGGGGGCATGATGTCACCCTCTTTGCTTCTGGCGATAGCGATCCGGTCTTCACTATCGATCCAGTCGTCGACATGCATTATGAGGAGGTCTTTCCCTGGGCCGAGCATCGCGGATCGGCGGTGCTCGTCAACCATCTTGATGCCGCCTATGCAGCCGCCTGCGAACGGATCGCCGATGGCGCGTTCGATGTCGTGCATAATAACAGCCTGCATCGCTTTCCCCTGGAACGACGCTGGACGGATCGCACTCCCACAGTCACGTCCCTCCACGTCCCGCCCTATGACGCCCTGCATGGATTTGTGCGGCAGAGCCCGTCATCGCGCCATCGCCTGACGGTTACATCGTCCCGCCAACTCAAGGCATGGTGGCCAAACGACACCCCGTCCGAAGTGTCGGTGCTGCATAACGGGATAGACGTCGAGCAGTGGCGCTTTGGAGCAAAGGGGAACGGGACCGCGATCTGGAGCGGTCGGATTACGCCGAACAAGGGCACCCACTTTGCGGCGCTGGCTGCGAGGCAGGCGGGAATGTCGCTCATCATCTACGGAGCGATAGAGGATCCCGACTATTGGGCGGCAAAGGTGGTTCCGTTGCTGGGTGCCGATATCCGCTATGGGGGCCATCTCGATTCCGGCCAACTGGCCAAGGAAATGGCGAAAGCGTCGATATGTCTCTTCACGCCTTGCTGGGATGAGCCGTTCGGCCTCGTCGCCGCCGAGGCGATGGCCTGCGGGCTTCCTGTCGCGGCATTCGACATGGGGGCTGCGGGCGAAGTTATCGGTGACGCGGGCAAGCTGGCAAAGCCGGGTGACGTCGATGGCTTGGCCAGGGCAATACAGGATGCCTGCCTTATCGACCGGACAATCGCCAGAAGGCGCGCGGTCGAGATGTTTTCGCAGGATGTCTGGCTCGCAAGATGCGAAGACCTGTATGCGCAGTTGTGCAGCGCTTCCGTGGCCGCAGCTGCATGAACGCCACCCTCATATCCACGCATCGGGACTGTCTCCGGCAAATCTATGCCCAGCATCTTCGCTGGGGCAGCCCTTATGCGCTGGTCGATTTCCCTGATCATGCCAATGTGGGCGACAGCGCCATCTGGCTTGGAGAATTGGTCCTTCTCCGTGCTATCACGGGCAGGGATCCGTCCTATGTGTCGGCATGGCATGATTTTGATCGAGACGCTTTTCTGCATTCTTGTCCCGATGGCCCGGTGCTGATCCACGGCGGTGGTAATCTTGGTGACCTCTGGTCTCACCACCAGCGGTTCAGGGAATCACTGCTGACGGCCTTTCCCGATCGGACGATCGTCCAGCTGCCGCAGTCGATCTTCTTCCGCAATGGCGGCGCGGCGGATGACTTTGCCGACATGGCGAGCCGACATCCTGATTTCACCCTTTATGTGCGCGACCGGGTAAGCTTGCGCTTTGCCCTGTCGTCGTTGAGATTGCCGGCAAGACTGGCGCCCGATTCCGCGATGATGCTGGACCTCGAACGGCAGGGCGCGGCATCCGAGCCGCTACTGGCCCTGATGCGCACGGACGCGGAGCAGGCGAAACGCGTGCCTGATTTGCCAGCCGGGGCAAAGATGGTCGACTGGCTCGTTGACGATGATGGGCTGCCCGCTGGTCGTGACGCCGCTGCCCGTGAAGGTCAGGCGCTCGCTCGGCTCAACAGAGGGGTCGTTCTGCTTTCCCAGGCGCAGCACCTCATCACCGATCGTCTTCACGGCCATATCCTCGCCCTGCTGATGGGCTTGTCCCATGAGATCCGCGACAACAGCTATGGAAAGCTGAGCGCCTATGCCAGCAGTTGGAAGACGGATCCGATGCTATCTCCAGAAGCGGCCTGACACCATGTCGGCCATCAGCCTGCTCGTGTGCACGCGCAATCGCGCTGCTGCATTGTCGAATTTGCTGCGCTCGGTATCCGTTGCGATCGATCATGCCGCAGGGACGGATATAGACGTTGTCATCGTCGATAACGGATCGACCGACGATACGCCCACGATGCTGGCACGCTGGGCGCGCTGCCAGCCATTTTCCGTGCATCTAGTGGAAGAGCCCCAGGCCGGCCTTGCCCGCGCGCGCAATACCGGCCTGCGCCACTGCCGCGGCCGCGTCATTGCGATGACGGACGATGATTGCGTTCTGCACGCCGACTATTTTGATGCGCTGGCGCGCTGCTTCGCGCGCCTTGGCAAGGATGTGATTGTCGGCGGGCGGATATTGCTTGGCAATCCGCTGGATCTACCCGTGACGATCAAGATCGAAGATCATCCGATGATCCTGCACCCTGAGGCATTCCCAGGCGGCTTCGTAATGGGAGCGAATCTGGCGCTGACCGCGACCGTCGTCGATCGCGTCGGTTTCTTCGACGATCGTTTCGGGTCGGGGGCGTGCTTTCAGGCCGCCGAGGATACTGATTATCTCTTCAGAGCAGCCGGGCTGGGGTGCGACATTCGTTACGACCCGAGTTTTGCCGTCGATCATCATCATGGCAGACGTCGTGGTTCAGAGGAAAAGGCGTTGCTGGCGTCCTATAGTTTTGGCGACGGCGCGCTATACGCGAAACATTGTCTGTCCGATCGCCGCATATGGCGGGCGATAGGAGACGATGTCCGGCTACTGTCTCGCGACCTTTTTGCGCCGGTCAGACAGCATGAGGGCGTGCGCTATTTCTATGCGTTTCGATTGTGGCACAAGCTGCGCGGTGTCCTGGCCTTTGCGAAAAGCCGATGTTGCCGTCGGCGGTCGCTGGTCAGGGTAGGGTAGGGGCAGCGTTAAGCCCAAGCGCATCCTCATCAGCCGTTGCAGCGGCGAGTTCCGCGCGCGCCGCCGCGATCCGTGCGCGCGCTTCAATCAGCTTCACTGCGGCGTTCGTTGCGCTTTCCTCGCGCTGATTGACCAGGAAAAAGTCGCTCGATCCCAATTCGAACCGGCGCCGCTCTGCGCTTGCCAGCCGCTCGGCGAGCGTGCGTTCGCGTTCCGTGGTGTCGACCAACTGGTTGGCGGTCTCCACCTCTATGCCGATGGCTGTCACTTCAGCACGAATTTTTTCGGCCAGGAACCGTTGCTTGATGGACAGTTCATCGATCTTGGCCTGCGTTTCCGCGAGCTTGCCCTTTGCCTTACGGTTCTGAAGCGGCACCTTGAACGTCACGCCGACAATCACTTCCAGCGGCGTGCGGTTTGACCCGCCAAGTCCCACCGGTCCCACATCCTTGGCCACTTCGCCATTCAGGTCCAGCCTGGGCTTCATGTCATTGCGCGCCAGCGCCAGCTTGATCGTCGTCTTGTCGATTTCCTCCAGCAGGATCGCGAAATCCGGCCTGCCTTCCAGATTGAAGGCGGGGTCCACCCGCAACGCCCCAAAGGCGCTGGCCGCGTCCGGCAGGCGCGCTTCGTCGACCACGACCGGCAGGCCTTGATCATCGCGATAATAAAGCGACAATTTCACGGCGGCCGCGCGAAAATCCTGGCGCGCCTCAACCACTAGCGCCTGACGCTTGACCAGATTGGCCTCATTCTCGGTCAGCAATATGTCGGGTTTGGCGCCCAGATCAACCTCGCGCTGAATGCCTTGCGTGCGGTCCTGCGCCAATGCCATCAGCGCCTGATAGGCCTTCAGCTTCAATCCAGCGGCGGCCCATTTCTGGTAGGCATCGATCGCGCGCGCCTGAACGCCGATGCTCGTCGCCTTGGTTTCGAACCGCGCAATGTCGATATCGTTGGCGGAAAGGCGAAATTCCGACCGGCGCGCGTCAATCAGCCGGTCACGCAAGAGCGAATATAGCGCGCCGACCTTCACCTCGCCCAGCTTGTTGGTATAGGCCTTGTCTTCATAGATCGGGAAATCGCCCCGCGAAACACGATATTGGCCATAGACATAGCCGCCATTGGTCATCAACGGCTGTTCGGCCTTTCCGGCGAATTCCGTCCCGTCATAATAGCCTTCGACCCGGCTGCGCCCGTCCACCGCGAATACGGTGTCGAAGGCGCCCTGTGCTGTCAGTGCTCGGGCCTCCGCCTGCCGGTTGCGCGCCAGGGCGGCGATGATGTCGGGGGCCGATCGCGCGGACGACTGGAGTACTTCCTCCAGCGTCAACGGGTCGGCGCTGGTCGATCGGGACGATAGCTGTGCCGTGTTATGCCCGCTCTGCGCCAAGGCCGGACAGGCTGTCCCGGCAATCAGCAAAGCACCCATACCGACGCGGCATCGCATCTTCATTTCTTTTTCTTCTCGATCGAGCTTTTCTCCGCCTTGGCCTCCCCCTTCTGGGCGACCTGATCTTGGCCGAAGTTGAGAGGAAAGTCGTTGAGCTGACGCCACAATTCATAACCCACGGTGACAACATCGCCCTGAACCCAGCCTAGCGCCTTGCCGCCTTGGCGCACGAAGCGCTGCTCGGGCCATGGGGTCTTGCCAGGTCGCGGCTCGACAAGAATGCGAAACAGTCCGTCGGCGCGTGGCGTCGGATCGACCGAGCGCACCTGTCCGTCGTAGATGCCCACTGCAAAGGCTGGCCAGCCGCTGAACTGGAAGGCCGGGAACCCCTCGAACTCCAACCGGACCGGGCGGCCCTGATTGACCAAGGGAATGTCCCGCCCATCGACGTACAATTCCACAGCACGCTCGATCTTCTCTGGCGCGATCATCGCCAGCACCGTGCCAGCCGAGATGAGCGCACCACCTGCTGCGGCGTTCAGATTTTGTACCCGCCCGTCACGCGGCGCAGTGACGATCTGCGCAGACTGGCGCTGTTGGCGGACCTCGATCTGCTTCAGCTTTGCCTTGGCCTCGGCCAGCTTGGCATTGGCTTCGGCGACCTTGATCTGGGTCTGTTCATAATCCCGGCGCGCGGCCAGTCCTTCGGCAAAAAGCTGCCCTGTCCGTCCCACGTCGATCGACGCAACCGCGCGTGACTGCTCGATCGCAGCGATCTGCGCTTCCACTTCGGCCTTCTCGGCCGCAAGGCGCTCCAGGAAATTGGGGTCGACATCCACCACCTGGACGATCGGGTCGCCCGCCTGTACCAGTTGCCCGTCTCGCACGAAGAAACGATCGACCCGACCGTCAACCAGCGAGGATACCTGGCGCGGCCGGTCGTCGGGGTCGAGCGAGGTGACCTGTCCGGCGCCTTGCGCCGTCTGTTGCCAGGGCACGAACAGGATGGCGACCACCAGCAGGATGCCAAGCAGGATCAACCGTGCGATGACGACGGCCGCGCGCGGGGGCTTTAAAGTCGCGAGCGATCGAAAATGCGCCAGTTGCGCCGGCTGGATGGTCATGGGCGCTGCCCCCTGTCGGCTCTGAAGCGGGCCAGCGCCGCCTGCCCGGGAAAGCGGTGCTGCGCATCCGCGCCCAGCCAATAGCAGCAGTCGAGATTGAGCGCCTCGGGCCGTTCGGTGAACAACAGGACGGTCGTGTCATGCCGGCGCAGCATGTCCAGGGTCGCGCGCAGCGGTTCGGTCGGCATCATGTCATAAAGTTGCGACAAGAGCAGAACCTTGGGTCCGCTCAGCAACGCCATGGCCAGCTTCAATTGCATGACTTCGACGATCGACAAGGGTGAGCCGGAACTGGCCAAGTGCGTGTCCAGTCCGTCCGGCAGGCTGGAAATCCGCGCGGCAAGGCCCACCAGTTCCAGCGTCCCCATGATGCGCGACCCTTCGGCGGTCCCACCGGTGGCGAGGTTCAGATATTCACGGATCGTCACATCCACGATCGTCGGACGATTGAGCACGACGACCGCCGAACGCAGCAGATACATGTCGAAGCTACCCAACTCGCTGCCGCCAATCGACACCAGCCCCCGGTCAGGATTGGCGTGCCGCTTGAGCAGCAGGGCGATCTGGCTCTCGACACCTGGTTCCGCCACGATGACGGCCTGTTCGCCGCTGCCGATCGCGAAATCGAAGTGCGAGCGATCGAGCACCACGTCGCGAAAGCGAAGCGATCCATCGGGTGGAGCTTGACCGCTCAGTCCAGCGGCCTCCTGAGGAATGGCGAAAATCTGCGATAATTCTTCTGAACTCGCGACCAGATCGTAGAATGTGTCGAGATACCAGCCAAGCTGGGAGATGCCGTAGAAGACCCCGGACAATATCAGTTCCGCCGCGACCAGCTGACCGATCGACAGCTGCCCCGCTAAAATCAGGTTCCCGCCCAGCGCCAGCAGCGCGGCCGCCGCGAAAGCATAAACCAGGAAATAGCCAAGCGCCTGCGCGAAACTGTAGCGGAAATAATGGCGATGCGCGCGGATATAGTTGGCGGTGACCGTTTCGGAACGATCCATCGCAAAGTCGAGGTGGCGCGCCGATTTATAGAAGCCGTTCGAAGCGCCCACGCTTTCGAGCCAGTGTGCTGCCTCATGCTTGGCATGGGAAACGCCGACCGCGCCGGTGATCGCGCCATGGCGCCAGACCAGCCAAATCAGCAGGCACACCCCCACCAGGATGATATTGAACGCCAGGAAAAACGGGTGGTAAAAACTGGTGACGATCAGCCCAACCGCGCCTTGCAGGATGATGGTGAAGGCGCCGATGACCAGGCTGGGTACCGCCTTCTGCACCACAACCATGTCGAAATAGCGGTTGAACAGGCTGCCGCGGCTTTCATCGGCGAAAAAGGGGTTTTGCGCATGGACGGCACGCACCGTCACCTCGGCGACGACCCGGGCAAAGATGCGGCGCTCGAACATTGCGAGCAGATAGACGCGCAATGCGCTCAAACCTGCTACCAGCAGCAATAGGGCCAGCAGGACGCCGGAAAGAATCCACAACGGTGCGACCAATGCCGTGCGCGCCACGGAATTGATGAGCAACTGCACCGATATCGGCGTCGCCAACGACAATAGCGTGATCGCCAATGTGTAGACAATCCCGACATTGATATAGCCTTTGTCAGGCCCGATGATTTCCGCGAGCCACGCGGCTGCCTGCCGCAGACCAAGACGCTCCCCAGCCAAATTCAACCTCTCGAGATTCCGTGGCGACCGGTCTTAGACCGACCGCAGGCCAGCGCAATAGTCAACGCTGCGCTGCAACATAATCTCACAAAGTCGAAACGCAATCAGCGGTGCGCGGCCGGTGGCGCAGCACGGCGCGCCTCACCCTTCTTTATGCGAAAAATCGCGCGGTCGGGTTCGCGGGCCGTCTAAATGCCGGTCCAGGGCCATGCGAATTCTGTCTGCCAATTCCTCCCTGCGATATGGCTTGCCGATAACGTCCAGCGACGTGCCGCGCGGTATGTCGGCGACCAGGTCCTCATTATAGCCCGTAGTCATGAGCACAGGGATGTCCGGCGCCAGGTCGACAAATCTTTCGACCAATTCCAGACCGCTCATGCCGCCGGGCATGACGATATCGGTGAATAGCAGGTCGATCTTCTGCTTATCCCACAATTCCAAAGCCTCCTCGCCACTGCTCGCCAAGACGAGTTTGTAGCCGAGTGCACTGAGTTGTTCAGCCGCCAGCGCGCGGACATCGTCACTGTCTTCAACCAGCAAAATGGTCTCCGTCCCCTGGGCCGACACGCGCCGCATGGCGCTTGGCAGGGCAGGGGGTGACAAACGGCCGGCATCACCGATGGCCGCGGGAAACAGCATTCGGATGGTCGTCCCCTCGCCAGCGACGGATTCCAGTTCCAGTCGGCCGAGCGATTGCTGCACAAAGCCATGCACCATCGCCAGTCCAAGGCCGGTGCCGCGATCCTGCCCCTTGGTCGTGAAGAAGGGCTCGGTCGCGCGCCGGCGGACATCCTCGTTCATACCGCTGCCTTCGTCGCTGATGCTGAGCACGACATAGTCGCCCTCGGGCAGCTGGTGCGCTGCTGCGTTGCCGTTCAATTTCCACAATTCTGTCGCGATGGTGACAGTGCCGCCCTCTGGCATTGCATCGCGGGCGTTGAGCAACACGTTGAGCAGCGCCATTTCCAAATGCGACGGGTCGATCTGGACGTCGGGCAGTCGCCGTTCCAACGCGGTTACAAGTCGGATTTGCGCCCCGACCGTGTTGTCGATCAGGTCGCCAAAATCATGGATCAGGTCGTTGAGGTTGATCCGCTTCGGCTCCAGCCGCGTCTTGCGCGCAAAGGCCAGCAATTGCCGCGTCAGCTTCGTGCCGCGGTCGGTCGCGCGCGCGGCGTTGGTCAACAGTCGGCGCTGCCGATCGTCCAGATCGCCCGTCAGGACTAGCTCGATATTGCCCGTGACGATCTGAAGCAAATTGTTGAAGTCGTGCGCCAAGCCTGCGGTAAGCTGGCCGATGGCTTCCATTTTCTGGGCCTGGCGGAAGGATTGCTCGGATGACCGACGTCGGGTGACGTCCAATTGGCTGGCAAAAAAGTAGATCAGTTCCCCATGGTCGTCAAATACCGGCGCGATGAAGACCGCATTCCAAAAGGCGGTGCCATCGCGCTTGTAATTCAGGATCTCGAGCGAAATCGCCTCGCGATGCTTCACCGCCTCCCGCAGGTCGGACACCGCGCCGCGATCTGTGTCGGCCCCTTGCAGGAACCGGCAGTTGCGCCCGACAATCTCGCTTTCCTCATAGCCCGTCAGATCTAGAAACGCTTTGTTGGCGAACACGATTGGATTGTCGTTCTGCCGCGGATCGGTCAGGATCATCGGCATCCTAGTCATTTGCAGCGCCGCGAAAAATACGGTGCCGCGCTGTTCCAGCCCCGGTTCGGCTATCGTGGACCGCTTCCAATGATGGGTCGGCCGGTTGCCTGTGGGGCTGAAGGAGGTGGGATCCGGCAGATCGCCGGCAGGCTCGCCGGAAGCTTGCGACGCATTCTGATCTGTCCGTTCCTCGTGCACCTGAAATCCCTTTGTCGTGACGCACCTACAATCATCGGCTGCGCCTTCGGGTTCCTGCCCCGTCACTCCGCGATATTCAAGACTGCGAAGCGGACAGGCGGACCGCGCCTGGCACCAGGGCGAACATGAGCAATCATGGCGATATCAGGGGCGATCCATCGTCCGCAGCCGATCCCGTCACCGGGTGGACCGGCGCAATAACGTCAGCGAACGAGCCCAGGCCAGATCGGCGGCGGTCTTGTCGAAACGGGGCGTCGTATCATTATTGAAACCATGTTCTACGCCGTCATAGACAAAGGCCTGATAGCGCACACCTGCTTTGTCCAGCGCCGCCTTATAGTCGGGCCATGTCGCATTGATCCGCGCATCATTACCGGCATAATGGATCAACAGTTCCGCCTTGATGTTCGGCACATCCGCCAGGGGCGGGGGGCTACCGTAGAAGGGGATCGCGGCCTTAAGGTCGGGCAGGCGCGTCGCGAGCAAATTGGCGATGCCGCCGCCGAAGCAGAAGCCGATCGTCGCCAGTTGACCGTTGCCGCCCGACATCGTCCGCGCATAGTTGGCCGCCGCGACAAAATCCTCGCCGATCTTTTCGCGATCCAACGTCGCGAACATTTCCCGCGCCTTGTCTTCGTCTCCGGGATAGCCACCAAGCGTGGTCAAGGCGTCGGGGGCGACAGCCATGAATCCTTCCAGCGCCAGTCGCCTTGCGATATCCTTGATATGCGGGTTCAGCCCACGATTTTCATGCGCGACGATGACGACGGGCAGCGTGGCGCTTCCCATGTCCGCCGGTCGGGCGACATAGGCCCGGATCATGCCATAGCCTTGAGGTGACGGAACCTCGATCCAGCGGGTTTCGATCCGGGCATCGTCCGCCGCTATGACCTGAGCGCGCGCGAAATCGGGACTGAGCGCCGCCAGCACTGCCGTCGCCGATATCATGCCGCCGACATGGGTGGCGCACTGGTTTAGAAACCCCCGTCGGTCCAGCGCGCCATGGACATAGGCATCGAACAGGTCCAGCACCTTGCGCGGATAGTCCGCCGCCTTCTTGGCCGCCGTCACATCAAAGTCGTTCATGCCATCCTCCTTCACGGTTGCCCCCTTTCCTTGTGGGTCAGGACAGCCTCTTGCCCAAGCGAATTCGTATGAGGCGCCTGTAAGCAAAAGGTCCGCGTCTTTTTGGTTCGTTCGCCCTTTTCACTGGTCGAGGCCATTTCGATTATGGGCAGTGCGCAAGCGGGGTTTTGTTGTGACGTTTCAAGCCCTCTGGTTCGCGAGGGCGCGGATAGTCCGGGTCAAGCGCTTCAGCCCCTCACTCTCCTCAATCCGTCTGCGCCCGACCGGATCGGTGATCATGCCGATGCGCCGCTTCTGTTCGAACCCGATGAGCGTAGGCATCGCCATGCCGGCCTGCGCAAAGCAGCACGGCATCACGGTGATGCCAAGCCCCGCCTTGATGAAAGCGACGGCCCGCGCATCATCGGCGGTGCGCGCCGAAAAAAATGGGCGCACGCCTCGGCGGGTGAAAAACCGGCTGACATGGGGCAAGGCCTCGCAATTGCGCCGGACGATCATTTCGGCGCTGGCGACCTGCTCGACCTCCAACGCGGCGTGCCCGGCAAGCGGATGATCGGCAGCCATCGCGAGCGCATAGCCCTCTTCGAAAAGAATGTTGGACCGATCCGCCGCCTCGTCCACTATGCCCAGGATCACGTCGATCCGCCCGCGCTCCAAACGGGGCGTCAGATCGCGCATGCGTCCTTCGACGATCTCGATGCGTTCGCCCCGGACGGAACAGGCCGCCCGGATTGCAGACTCCACCCAGTGATCGGGCAAAGTCGCCAGAAGGCCGATCCGTACCAGCTTGCCGGCCTGTTCAATCGCCATCGTTTGCGCCGCGCGGGAAAACTCCGTCTCGATCCGTCTGGCATGGAGTGAAAACGCCGCGCCGGCGCTGGTCAGCTCGACCCGCCGGTTGGTGCGGTGAAACAGGACATGGCCGACCAGCGATTCCAGCTTGGCGATGCCGACCGACAGGGTCGGCTGCGACACCCGGCATTGCTGGGCCGCGCGCGAAAAATTGCCATTATCCGTCACGGCGAGGAAATACTGGATCAGATAGCGCTCGATCATAGACATCATCTATGATGTGCATATGGCGTGGTCAATTTTTCAGCGGGATCGCCTGATGCTATATCGGCGTTCAAAGCAGACAGCTGGGAGAGGTATGTGACGCCCAATTTCGATTTCGCGCTCGGCGATAATGCCGACATGATCCGCGACACCACCGCGCGTTTCGCTACCGACAAGATCGCGCCGCTCGCCGCGCGCATCGACGCGGACGACTGGTTTCCGCGCGATGAACTCTGGTCTGCCATGGGCGCGCTTGGGCTGCACGGCATCACGGTCGAGGAAGAATGGGGCGGTCTCGGCCTTGGTTATCTGGAGCATGTGATCGCATGTGAGGAAGTAAGCCGCGCATCGGCCTCCATCGGCCTGAGCTATGGGGCGCATTCCAATCTGTGCGTCAATCAGATCCGGCGCTGGGGCAATGACGACCAGAAGGCCAGATATCTGCCCAAGCTCATTTCCGGCGAGCATGTCGGCAGCCTCGCCATGTCGGAGGCTGGAGCCGGGTCCGACGTCGTCTCGATGAAGCTCAAGGCGCGTGAAACCGACAAGGGCTATGTCCTGGACGGCACCAAATATTGGATCACCAACGCGCCCTATGCCGATACGGTTGTTGTCTATGCCAAGACTGGCGAAGGCAGTCGCGGCATCACCGCCTTCCTGATCGAAAAGGGCATGGCCGGCTTCTCGATCGGGCAAAAGATCGACAAGGTCGGCATGCGCGGGTCGCCGACCGCCGAGCTGGTGTTCGATGGCTGTGAAGTCCCGCGCGAAAACGTCATGGGTCCGCTCAATGGCGGTGTCGGCGTGCTGATGAGCGGTCTCGATTATGAGCGCGCGGTTCTGGCCGGTATTCAGCTTGGCATCATGCAGGCCTGTCTTGACACGGTCATCCCCTATGTCCGCGAGCGCAAGCAGTTCGGCCAGCCGATCGGCAGCTTCCAGCTGATGCAGGCGAAGGTTGCGGACATGTATGTCGCGCTCAATTCCGCCCGCGCCTATGTCTATGCCGTCGCCAGAAGCTGCGACGCGGGAAAGACCACCCGCTTCGATGCGGCCGGCGCGATCCTGCTGGCGAGTGAAAATGCGGTCCGCGTCGCGCTTGAAGCCGTGCAGGCGCTCGGCGGCGCGGGCTATACCAGGGATTGGCCGGTCGAACGCTATATGCGGGACGCCAAGCTGCTTGATATCGGCGCTGGCACCAATGAGGTGCGTCGCATGCTGATCGGACGCGAACTGATTGGCAGCGGCCTGTGAGCGGGCCTGTCCTCGACACCGCGCTGTCGCCCGACAGCCAGGCCTTTCGAGATAATGCGGCGCATAATCGTGCGCTAGCCGAGAAGCTGCGAGCCGATGTCGCGGCCGCGGCCATGGGAGGAGGCGACGCCGCGCGAGACAGGCATAGAAGCCGCGGCAAGCTTTTGCCGCGCGACCGCGTCGAAAATCTGCTCGATGCGGGCAGCCCTTTTCTCGAGATTGGTCAGCTCGCCGCGAACGGTCTTTATGGCGGCGGCGTAGCTGGGGCGGGTATCGTCGCGGGCATCGGCCGGGTCCACGGGCGGCAGGTGATGATCGCCGCCAATGACGCAACCGTAAAGGGCGGCACATACTTCCCGCTCACCGTGAAGAAGCATTTGCGAGCGCAGGAAATCGCGCTCGAAAACAACCTTCCTTGCATCTATCTGGTCGACAGCGGTGGCGCGAACCTGCCGCACCAGGCGGAGGTATTTCCCGACCGCGACCATTTCGGACGCATCTTCTACAATCAAGCGCAAATGTCGGCGCGCGGCATCCCGCAAATCGCCTGCGTAATGGGCAGCTGCACCGCAGGGGGCGCCTATGTCCCCGCCATGTGCGACGAAAGCGTCATCGTCCGCAATCAGGGCACGATCTTCCTCGCCGGCCCGCCGCTGGTGCAAGCGGCGACAGGCGAAGTCATCAGTGCGGAGGATTTGGGCGGCGGCGACCTCCATGGTCGCAAGTCTGGCGTCGTCGATCATGTCGCCGATGACGACGACCATGCGCTCAGCATCGTGCGCGACATTGTCTCGACCTTGGCGCTACAGCCGACGCCGGCGGTCAATCTACGTGATCCCGTGCCTCCGCTCCATGATCCCGCCGAACTCTATGGCATCGTGCCACAAGATGTGCGCGCGCCCTATGATGTGCGCGAAGTCATCGCCCGCATCGTCGACGGCAGCGAATTTCATGAATTCAAGGCGCTCTACGGCACGACCCTGGTGTGCGGCTTTGCCCATATCTGGGGCATGCCGGTCGCGATCCTCGCCAATAATGGCGTGCTGTTCAGCGAAAGCGCGGTCAAGGGCGCGCATTTCATCGAACTGGCCTGTCAGCGCCGCATCCCGCTGCTGTTCCTCCAGAATATTTCGGGCTTCATGGTCGGCGGCAAATATGAAGCGGAAGGCATCGCCAAACATGGCGCCAAGCTCGTCACGGCCGTCGCCACCGCCAGCGTGCCCAAGATCACGGTGCTGATCGGCGGCAGCTTCGGCGCGGGCAATTACGGCATGTGCGGCCGTGCCTATGGTCCGCGTTTCCTGTTCACCTGGCCAAATAGCCGCATTTCGGTCATGGGCGGCGAACAGGCGGCGTCGGTCTTGGCCACCGTTCACCGCGATGCAGGCCGCTGGACGCCGGAAGAGGCCGAAGCCTTCAAGGATCCTATTCGTCGCACCTATGAGGATGAAGGCAATCCCTGGTATGCGACCGCGCGGCTATGGGACGATGGCATCATCGACCCTGCCCAGACGCGGGACGTCCTCGGCCTCGCCTTCGCCGCCGCGCTTAACGCTCCCATGGCCGAACGCCCCTCGTTCGGCGTGTTCCGGATGTAATGGCCATGATCCGCTCCCTTCTGATCGCCAATCGTGGCGAAATCGCCTGCCGCATCATCCGCACCGCACGGCGGCTCGGCATCCGCACCATTGCTGTCTATTCGGATGCAGACGCGCAGGCACTCCACGTCGCCATGGCGGATGAGGCCGTGCGCATCGGCCCCGCACCGGTGCGGGAAAGCTATTTGCTGGGCGATCGCATCATCGCGGCAGCGCGCGACGCCGGAGCAGATGCGATCCATCCGGGCTATGGCTTCCTTTCGGAAAATGCTGCCTTCGCGCAGGCCGTGATGGATGCGGGCCTTGTCTGGATTGGCCCCGATCCCTCCAGCATTACCGCTATGGGTCTGAAAGACGCGGCCAAGGCGCTGATGGCCGATGCCGGCGTCCCCGTGACACCGGGCTATCTGGGCGAGGACCAGGATCCTGATCGTCTGGCAAGCGAAGCCGCGCAGATCGGCTATCCGGTTCTTATCAAGGCCGTGGCCGGCGGCGGCGGCAAGGGGATGCGGCTGGTCGAACGGCCGCAAGACTTTGCCGATGCGTTGCTGTCATGTCAGCGCGAAGCGGCCTCCTCCTTCGGCAACGACCATGTGCTCATCGAAAAATATATCCAGCGCCCCCGTCATATCGAGGTGCAGATATTCGGCGATCGTCATGGCAATATTGTCCATTTGTTCGAACGCGACTGCTCGCTCCAGCGCCGCCACCAGAAGGTGATCGAGGAAGCGCCCGCCCCCGGCATGGACCCGGACACGCGTGAGGCTTTGTGCGCCGCAGCGGTTCGCGCGGCCAAGGCGGTGGATTATGTCGGCGCTGGCACCATTGAATTTATCGCCGATGCGTCCGAAGGGCTGCGCGCCGACCGCATCTGGTTCATGGAAATGAATACCCGGCTTCAGGTCGAACATCCCGTGACCGAAGCCATTACCGGTCAGGACCTGGTCGAATGGCAGTTGCGTGTGGCATCGGGCGAACCACTCCCCTGCACGCAGGATCAATTGTCCATCACCGGCTGGGCGATGGAGGCGCGCCTCTATGCCGAAGATCCGGCCAAGGGTTTTCTGCCTTCCATCGGGCGCCTTGATGCGTTTGATCTGGGTGAGAGCGTCCGGATCGACACCGGCGTGGTGCGGGGCGCCACCATATCGCCCTTTTATGATCCGATGATCGCCAAGATGATCGCGCATGGCGACACGCGCGATGATGCCCGTGTGGCACTGGCGCAGGCGCTCGATCGGTCGGTGGTCTGGCCGCTGCGCACCAACGCCGGCTTTCTCGTCAAGGCGCTTAATCACGCCGATTTTGCTGCCGGTGACGTCGACACTGGCCTGATCGCGCGCGAAGGGGAGGGGCTGATGCCCAGCGCCTTGCCTGGCGCCGCCGCCCTGTCGCGGGCCGCCGCGTGCGTGGGTGGCGCTGGCGCACTCGCCGGCTTCCGCGTCAATGCTCCATCGCGCCGCACCGCCCGCATCCTGGTGGAGGGACAATCGGTCGAAGCAGACGTGCGCGCGTCCGGGACAATGCCATCGCAACCACCGTTGGCGCATTTCCTCGTCACCGAACATGGGCGCAGTTGGCAGGTGACGCCTTGGCGCGCCGCGGGCGATGGCGCTGCGGCGGGGGGCGACGGCGCAATCCTTGCCCCCATGCCCGGTCGCATCATCGCCGTTGACGTCACCCGTGGCGACAGGGTGATGAAGGGGCAGAAGCTCGTCACACTCGAAGCAATGAAGATGGAACATGGCCTGACCGCCCCCTTCGACGGCACGGTCGAGGACCTGCCGCATGACGAAGGCGCGCAGGTGCAGGAGGGCACCTTGCTTGTCCGCATCTTGCCCAGGGAGGATGCAGCATGAGCGGGCGCTATTTTGATGAGTGGCAGGTGGGTGACCGTATAGAACATCCTATTCGTCGCACCGTGACGGAAACCGACAATCTCCTGTTCTCGACCATGACGCACAATCCGCAGCCGCTGCACATCGATGCAGAAGCGGCACGGGCGAGCGAATTTGGTCAGATTCTCGTCAACGGCACCTTCACCTTTTCGCTGATGATCGGCTTGTCGGTCGGCGAAACGACGCTCGGCACGCTGGTCGCCAATCTGGGCTATGACAAGCTCGTCATGCCCAAACCCGTCTTCATTGGCGACACGATGCGCGCGACCAGCGACATCGTAGAACTGCGCGACAGCAAATCCCGGCCTGATGCGGGGCTGGTGACGTTCCGTCACGAACTGCTCAATCAGCGTAACGAAATCGTTTGCCAATGCCTGCGCACTGCGCTTCTTAAACGGCGGCCGGCATGAGGATGCGCTCACTGCTGTTCGTCCCGGGCGACCGCCCGGAGCGTTTTGCCAAGGCGGCGGCCAGCGGAGCGGACGCCATCATTCTCGATCTGGAAGACAGCGTCGCGCCCGGAGCCAAGGATGAGGCGCGCGCGGCGGTCGCTGAATATCTGTCGACGACAGCCCCGATTCTTCGGCTTGTCCGTATCAATCCCGTGAATAGCGGGATGCTGACAGACGACCTGGCATGTGCAGCAGGTTGCGATGCGCTCATGCTGCCCAAGAGCGAGGGTGCCGAAACGGTCCACGCGCTGGCGGCGCGCCTTGCACCAAATGTCAAAATCCTGCCCATCGCCACGGAAACACCGCGCGCGCTGTTCGGTCTTGGCGGCTATGGCGAAGTGGCCGACCGCCTCTGCGGTCTTACGTGGGGCGCGGAGGACCTGCCGGCCGCGATCGGTGCGGTCAGCAGTCGCCATGATGATGGCCGCTATACCAGTCCCTACGAGATGGCGCGCAATCTCACCCTGTTCGGTGCGCATGCAGCCGGTGTCGCCGCGATCGAAACCGTCTATCCCGCGATCCGAGACGACTTGGGGCTAAAGGCTTATGCCGCACGCGGCGCATATGACGGCTTCACCGGAATGATGGCTCTCCATCCCGCGCAGGTGCCAATCATCAATGCCGCCTTCACGCCATCAGCAGAGCAGATACAGCATGCCCGTGCGGTTATTGATGCGTTTGCCCAATCCCCTGATGCGGGGGTTTTGTTGCTGGACGGCCGCATGATCGATGCCCCGCATCTCCTTCAGGCGCGCAAGCTGCTGGCTCGCGCGGGTCTGGACTAATTCTGCGCTTCTGTCCGCTTCGTTGACGGCGGAAGGCTTAGGCAAGCGTGCGCCATCGCTGGTCGATCGCCAGGTAACCGCTTTCGAATCCGCCTGCCTGGGCGAGTGCGTTCCAATCGGGGACCTGGACGTCGCGGCCTTGCACCGTCAACAGGCCTTGCTGCCGTAGTGCGCGGATGACGCGGTTCATATGCACCGGCGTGATGCCCAGGGCGTCGGCCATCTGAGACTGAATAACGGGCAACTGGAACGCCGTGCGGCGCCCCAATCCGGCGATCTCAATCCGCAACCCCAGCTCGCAGAATAGATGTGCTGTGCGCATCAGGGCGTCGCGCCGCCCGATATTCACCACCCATTGCGACAGGATGGACGCGTCAGCCACGCAGTCGCGCCAAAAGGCTTCAGCGACGGCTGGATAGGCATGAACAATGTCCTGCATCTTGCGATGGGGCACCTTCAGCAGGACGAGTCGGCTGGACAAGGCCTGCAAAGCCCATTCGACCTTGGGAAGCATCAGCGAATATAGGTCGCACATATCTCCGGCAATATAAACGGCGGTAATCTGGCGCGTCCCATCAGGCAATTGGCCGAACCGTGCCGCCATACCCGATATGATCAAGCAGCAGAAATCCGTTAGTTCCCCTGGTCGCACAATATCGCGATGGGGAGCATATTCGACCTCCTGTCCCTCTAGTTCCGACACCGCGCGCCGTTCTTCCTGGTTGAGACAGGAGCGTTCGGATAGTTTCCGCAGGAATAGCTGAAGCGCTTGATGGGCAGACATAGATGTGCTCCGAGGGCTGGTGTTACCGCAGGGGCTACATCACTTTGAACGAGACCGACATAGCGGAGTCAGCGCGCAAAACAGACACAGTCGCCAAATTGCACGACTTTCAATATGGTTCCATTCGCATCGGCGATCTCTACGCGATGATTGAGGTTGATAGGGTGGCCATGTCGCACATGTTCGGCGATGACATCGCGCGCGTTCCGGATCGCTTCCCGCTCGGCCATATCCAGATCAGCAAAATCCTGTCCCTCTTCATCCAAGACATCGTCGTCGTTAAAGAGATGAAGGTGATAGACGGTCATGGCTATCCACAATGTTCAGGGCTGAAGAGGGCTGCGGGCGGATTAGGCAGGCTTGCCCCGGTGCCGGTCGAGATAGGCCTTGACCGCACCTATATTATGTCCCACTCGCTCAACCGCTTCTTCAAGCGCCGCTCTGCTGGTGCCCAAGCGATGCGTCCAATATTGGGTGTCGGCTGCGCGTTCGCAACGGACATGCTTCATGTCTCGCGGTAAGAAAGGCTGTTGCGCCTTGTCTTCGGATGTCGTGAACGTCATCGTTCAGCTTCCCGGTTCGATGTTAACCGGGGGTGCCAACGGATTGACGTCCTCGGCTACTTCCTGAACCTCGTCGGCATCCTGCTTGCGCAGCGGATCGGAATGTTTATCCCTGGATTTTTTGTCGTAGTCCATATCGCACCTCGTGCTGGGATAGCGATTTCAGGGCGCTTGCTGTTCCTTCCATAATTAACCTGGGTGGAAGAAGAGTATTCTTTAACAAGTCGGTAAATGTCGGTTCAAGCATCCTGAGGCACGACCGAGCGCATTTTCGCTACTTTGAAACATATGTGAATCCAGTGTCGCGGCTCGTTAGATAGGATGTCGGCTCGGGGGGCTTTTCAGGGGAAGCCCATGTTGAGCCAAATAGCGCCGAGCGATGATCTGGCCTTCTTCCGTCCGCATCAGTTTTTAGCACGGGAAAATGAGCGACCGGAGGCTTTTTACGATATTTTGGAGGGCTGGGCCTGTCGCCATCGCCTGCTGTCAGATGGTCGGCGCCAGATCACCGCACTTTACCTGCCTGGAGATCTTTGCGATCCAATATGGCCGCTATCGGATGTGTGTCATGATGCCGTGGTTGCCCTCACCAATGTTCGCGCCGTGCGACGGCCGCTGGGCGACATGCAGCCTCTGGATCGTTCCAGAGGCGCCGGATTGCGGTTAGCGGAATCTATTGAGAGGCAATCGGGCTGGCTCGTCAGCTTGGGACGCAAGACTGCGGTCGAAAGGCTCGCGCATCTCTTGCTGGAATTGTTTGAGCGCATGCGCCGGGCAGGGCTAGCCTATGGGCAGCAATGCGCGCTTCCATTGACGCAAACCGACATTGCCGATGCCACGGGTTTGACGGCGGTTCACGTCAACCGGACGCTTCAAGCCATGCGCGCCAAGGGTGTGTTGGAATTCCATTCCAAATGGCTTCGTATTCCTGACCTGGGCGCGTTGCGCGACCTGGCGGCACTGGGACCTCATGACCCTGTGTAAAACGCGGACGTAAATATTTCCAGTGATTTAGCTTATGTTAGCGTCGATGCGGCCCGGCCTGACGCAAGGTGATGCGCTTATTGTCGCCGGAGCTTTGAATCCCCGTCGGCAGAGGCGTCAGTGATCAGCGCGACCAAGATGACAGGGCATGACAATAACAGGGAATGGATGCCACAAGGGGCCAGGGGGATGGCCTGAACATCGATATATGGGCTCGGTCCAGTGCTTCCGCATGATAGACGGGGCGCGCATCTCGCAAGCCGACCCTATATCCTTTGTTGCGACCTGCCACTGCGCAACCGCTGCTGAATGATGGCGGATAATCACGCTCTGGCGCCGCTTGTCGAGCGGCTGGGGGCACGCGCGCAGCTTTCAGCGGACGATCAGAGGGCTTTGTTGGCGCTACCCTATCAGGAACGGTTGGTCGGTCCGGGTGGCTATGTCGTCGAGGAAGGCGAGTTGATCATGGGCTGGCATGTCCAGCTGTCTGGGGTCACACACCGTCATCGCATTTCGGCTGATGGGTTGCGCCATATAGTGGGCATGCACGGTCCCGGCGACTTTCTGAACCTGCCGATAACCCCGCCTGCGACATCGGAGGATTTCGTTCAGGCGCTCACGCGCGTTCGCGTCGCAAATGTGCAAACGGAGGCCATTCTGGCGCTCAGTCAGGAACGGCTCAGCATCTTACGGGCTATCTGCGGTGAAATAGCCGCTGATATTTCTATTTACAGGGCCTGGATATCCAACGTTGGGCGGCGGGAAGCACGGGCGCGGATAGCCTATCTCTTGTGTGAACTGGTGATGCGCAGCCATCCTGGCGGGGGTGCGGATGGCTGTTCGATCACCTTGCCAATGTCGCAGGTGGACATTGCGGACGCCACCGGCATAACCACGGTTCACGTCAATCGCACGCTGCGTGCAATGCAGATGCAAGGGCTCATCCGTCGCCACCGCCGCAATATCGATATTCCCGACTGGCGAGCCCTCACCCGGATTGCCGAATTTCGCCCGCTGCCCTGGACCAGCCGTAAGGTCGATGACCGCGCCATGCCCTAACGTCGCCGACCATAAGTGCTCCAGCCCAACGCCAGTTCGCTCAACGCGCCTGTGCCCACGACACAACCGACATGGTGGTTTGCCAGTCAGAACAGGCTGAAATGCCGGTGACCAGATGTGGGCCTGCTCGATACCAAACTACCACTGTCCGTCATCATCGCATCAGATCATGAGGCACTTCTCTCCAAAAAAAGAAGGCTTGGACGGCCCTGTTCGCAGCCTGACGTCCTGGCCCACTGAGGCATGTTAACGATGTTTCGCTTTCTGCGCTTTTATCGCGTCGGCAAGGAACAGGCCCGCGCCTTTGGCCGCTTGACTGCCATTGCATTGAGCAAGGAGCCGGAAGCATGGGCACGGGCCTTACAGATATTCACCGTCAGGATGCACCCGTCACCACATCGAAAGATTCAGGTCGGGCTGCGGTAGCCGCAGAGGAAATGAGCGCGCCCAAGGGCGACAGCTTGGTCGGCAAGACCGTTACGATCAATCGCCCGCGTCAGGCGCTTTACGACTATTGGCGCACGCTGGAGCGGCTGCCTCAATTCATGGAGAATGTGGAGCGGGTCGAACCGATGGGCGGCAATCGCTACCGCTGGACGGTGAAAGCGCCGGCCGGCCGCACCGTGGAATGGGTTGCCGCCGTCACGGAGGACAGGCCGGGTGAAGTCATCGGCTGGACTTCGGAAGAGGGTGCAGACGTCGCCAACAGCGGCCGCGTCGAATTTCGCGATGCGCCGGGCGGTCGCGGCACCTGGGTTACTGCGA
This sequence comes from Sphingobium sp. UBA5915, assembly GCF_002431195.1. Taxonomy (NCBI): domain Bacteria; kingdom Pseudomonadati; phylum Pseudomonadota; class Alphaproteobacteria; order Sphingomonadales; family Sphingobiaceae; genus Sphingobium; species Sphingobium sp. UBA5915. Next base: position 140,822 of record NZ_DJDV01000098.1, read on the forward strand.
CGCTTCTCTACGATCCGCCTGCGGGCATCGTGGGCAAGGTAATTGCCAAGCTGTTTCAGCGCGAGCCGGCAATTCAGGTTCGCCGCGATCTCCGCCGCTTCAAGCAATTGATGGAAACAGGGGAGGTGGCAACCGGCGCCTGGACCAGGGCGCAACGGGCCGAGGATATGAACTGATGCGTGCACTGACATGGCATGGCAAACATGATGTCCGGGTCGATACCGTGCCCGATCCAGAGATCGTGAATCCGCGCGACGCGATAATCCGCATTACCTCAACGGCTATCTGCGGTTCCGACCTGCATCTCTACGATGGCTATATTCCGTCAATGAAGGCGGGGGACATATTGGGTCACGAGTTTATGGGCGAGGTGGTGGAAACCGGCTCCGGCTCCACCTTGCGTAAAGGGCAGCGCGTCGTGGTGCCCTTCACCATCTCCTGCGGGTCCTGCTTTCATTGTTCGAAGCACCAATATTCCGCCTGCGACAATGGCTTGCCCGCCGACAATCAGGATATTGCCCAGGCGGCCTATGGACAGCCGATGGCAGGCCTATTTGGTTACAGTCACATGACCGGTGGCTATGCCGGTGGGCAGGCCGAATATGTCCGGGTGCCTTTCTCTGATGTTGGGCCCATCGTCATCCCGGACGGGGTGGAGGACGACAAGGTCCTTTTCCTCTCCGATATTCTGCCCACCGGATGGCAGGCGGCCGAATATGCGCAGATCGAAGCGGGCGACACGGTGGCGGTCTGGGGTTGCGGCCCGGTCGGACTGTTCGCCGTCCAGTCCGCCTTCCTCATGGGCGCAGAACGCGTGATCGCGATTGATCATTTCCCGCACCGGCTTGAATTGGCGAAGCGCTTCGGCGCGGAAACGATCAATTTTGAAGAGGCAAAGACCTATGAAGCGCTGCTGGAAATGACCGGCGGCATCGGTCCCGATGCCTGCATAGACGCGGTCGGCCTGGAAGCGCATGGCTTCTTCGCTGACAATATATGGGACCAGATCAAGGTCTCGACCTTCACCGGCACGGATCGCACCCATTCCATCCGCCAGGCGATCCTCGCCTGCCGCAAGGGCGGGCGGGTGTCCATGCCCGCCGTCTATGGCGGCTTCGTCGACAAGTTTCCACTTGGCGCGTTCATGGAAAAAGGACTGACGCTCAAGACCGGCCAGACACATGTGCAGCATTATCTGCCCGGGCTCCTCAACGCGATCATGGAAGGCAAGATTGACACCACCTTCCTCATCTCACACCGGATGCCGCTGGAACAGGCGGCTGAGGGCTATCGCATGTTTCATGACAAGCAGGATGAAGTGACCAAGGTCGTGTTGAAACCGGGCATGGACCTGTCTCAGGCTGCCTGAAAAAGAGAAGGAGAAGCAGGATGAAGATGACACCCCTGATCCTGACGCTGCCGGCCCTTGCGCTGGCTGCGTGTCAGCAGCAGCCCACCGACGAAACCGCTGCCACTGACAATGCGGCGATGCCGGGTGGCAACGCCATGATGATGGCCGGCAACAATGCCAGCGCGATGATGCCGAACGCCCCCGTGGCCGCGCCTACCGATGCGGCCGGCTATGTCGCACAAGCGGGCGCGGCCGACCTGTTCGAGATCGAGTCGTCGAAGGCCGCGCTCGAAAAGAGCCAGAATAAGGCGGTGCGCGATTTCGCCCAGATGATGATCGACCAGCACCAAAAGTCGACCGCCGACATCAAGGCCGCTGCCCAGAAGGCAGGCGTGACCGTACAGCCCCCCAAGCTGATGGCCAACCAGCAGCAGATGCTCGAGGAGATCAAGGCTGCGGACGCTGGGCGCTTCGACAGCGTCTATGTGCGGAACCAGCGAATGGCTCATGACGCCGCTTTGGCGCTGCATCAGGGCTATGCCCGCGACGGGGACACGCCAGCGCTCAAGCAGACCGCCGGTGCCGTCGCCAAGGTGGTGCAGGCGCATATCGACCGTCTTGCCAGCCTGCCCGCAGCGTGACGCTAACCATGAAACCCTTCGCGATCATCACTGGCGCATCGACCGGCATCGGTTTGGAACTGGCGCAAATCGCGGCGCGGGAGGGCTATGACCTGCTCGTCGTCGCGGACGAACCGGGGATCGACGCTGCTGCCGACGCGCTTCGCCAAAATGGTCGCTACGTCCGTTCGCTTCAGGCCGACCTCGCCACCCTGGACGGCGTCGACCAATTGCTGGAGGCAGCGGGCGACCGTTCGGTGGATCTGCTTTGCGCCAATGCGGGAATGGGCACGGGACACGCTTTTTTGGAACAGGACGTCGCTTTGTGGCGACGTTCGATCGACACCAATATCACCGGCACTGTGTATCTGTTGCAGAGGATGCTGCGCCCAATGGTCCAGCGGAACGCCGGCAAGGTCCTGATCACTGGATCGATCGCCGGCTTTATCCCCGGCAGCTTCAATGCAGTGTACAATAGCACAAAGTCCTTCATCAACAATTTCGCCGATGCGATCCGCGATGAACTCAAGGATGCGGATGGCGTGACGATCACGACGCTGATGCCTGGCGCGACCGATACCCAATTCTTCGCCCGCGCTGATATGCTCGATACCGATGTCGGCACCCGCGAAAAAGCGGATCCGGCCAAGGTGGCGCAGGATGGTTGGGACGCGCTGATGGCGGGCAAGGCGCATATCGTTTCCGGTTGGAAGAACAAGGTGCAGGCAGCAGCAGCGCATGTGACGCCCGCATCGATCCTCGCGGACCAACACCGGAACATGGCAGAGCCGGGCAGCGCCGACGAGGCGTAGGAGAAGATATGATGACGGAGAAAAAAGTCACAGATGGGGACAGGGCGAACACGCCGGAAGGTGCCCTGAAAGAGGCGCTGCCCGGCCATGAAAAGGCCGACACCCGGACATCGGGTGGCCAACCGCCTGAAAAGGTCGAGCATCGTCCGATGGTCAGCAAGGTAAAGCCGGAGGATTACCCCGATCGCGCGGGATAAGCAGAGTGGGCTGTTCGTCTATGAAAGCGATGTCATCATGCTGCCGCCAAAACTGAGTATCAGATTCTAGCGATCAAGGCGTGCATATCCGTATCGAGCCTGACCTGCGCAGGGCCATCGATCAACCAACATTCGCCGGCGCGCCATGGCCGGCCATCGATTGAACCAGATCCGGAAATCGGCGTAAACCAGGTTTCGGCTTGCTCGAATTGGAGGGTATCCCCCTCCTTGCCAATCCTGCTCTCTACAGCGAAGGGGGCGACGGAACGGTCGAGGAGGACGAGGTCCGCCGTCGGCGCGACATGCTGCTCATTCAGGATATAGGGTTCCGGCCGGCTCACCGAAATTCCGTCATCCAGATGCAGTGCCCTTGGCCGGCCATAATCATATAGGCGGTAGGTGACGTCGCTATTCTGCTGAATTTCAACAAGGGTAATGCCGCTGCCGATCGCATGAATGGTGCCAGCCGGGATATAGTAGAAACTGCCGGGCCTTACCGGCTTCCAATCGATCAGATCCTCGATCGATCCATCCAGGGCCGCGGACCGCAAAACATCATGGCTGACAGGACGCACCAGGCCTATTCCCAGCCGGGCGTCCCCTTGCGTTTCGAGCACGTACCAGCATTCGGATTTTCCGCTGCTCAGGTTTCGGGCGAGGGCTTGATCATCATCGGGATGAACCTGGATCGACAGCCGTTCGCTGGTGAACAGATATTTGACCAGCAGGGGCTGGTCGCGATCCTCCGGGCCGATAAACCAGACCTCGCCAATGCGCTGGCCGGCAGCCGCTTCATAGAGCGCGGGAATATCCTTCCGGCCCCAAGGCTTCTCGACGATATGAGGGGTCAGTCGATGGGATGTCACATGAAAGCCTTTTCCTGCGCCGCTATGGCCAGGGCGATGGTCCCCAATGGTCCCGCCTGGTTACCCAGTGCCGGTGCGACGATATAGGGCTGGTCCATCGGAAGAGCCATATAGCCATTCAGGCTGTCGCGCAGCGCGCCCTCGATCCTTTCAAGCAGATGGGGCTGGTGCGCCAGCACCCCGCCCCCCATGGCGATGCGCACAGGTCCTGCGGTGCAGACAAGGGCATGAACCATTTTGGCCAGACTGTCGACAATAGGATTCCACACAGGATCGTCGCGCGCAATATTTTCAGGGGAGCGACCTTGGAGCCGGGCGATGACGGCGGGACCAGAGGCGAGCCCTTCGACGCAATCGTCATGATAAGGACAAAGACTGGAAAAGTCGTCGCCGGCCATAGGCGGAACGCGAATATGACCCGCTTCGCTATGACCTATGCCGCGCGTAGGGAAACCATGAACGACCAAGCCAACGCCGATACCCGTCCCTACCGTGACATAGGCAAAGTCCCGCAAGCCCTGCCCGCTGCCCCAGTGAATTTCAGCCATGGCCGCGCCGTTGACATCGGTATCGAAGGCGCATGGGATGTTGAAGGGCCTCGCCAGCGCGTCAATAAGGTCAGTGCTTGGCCATCCAGGTTTCGGTGTCGCCAGAACATGTCCGTAGCTGAGTGAACCAGGGTCGATATCGATCGGACCGAATGCCCCGATCCCCAGCGCGTCAAATCCTTTGCCATCATGCCATTCTTGCAGGACAGCCACAATCGCCGACAGCGTGTCTTCAGGCCGCCGGGTGGGGATCGTGCGTTGGTCCAATATGTCGTCTGGTCCCGACGCGAGGGTGCAGATGCATTTGGTGCCGCCAAGCTCGATCCCGGCATATCGTCGCGTGGCAAAAGGCGGCGCGGCGCGCTTAGTCAAACCAGCGCCCCCTTTGGGTTCAGTTCAACAAGACCTGCCAGTGTAATTGAGGCAGAGGCGACCGTCAGCGTCCCCATGTGCCCGAGCAAACAGAAAGAGATCATTCGCCGACCCTAGGCATAGAGGCAGCATCGCGCAATGTGCGGGAAGGAGCCCCAAGCATCGGACACCTCAGGGCCGTCCCGCTGCGATGCTGCACAATGATAGTCGGTTCCTGATATGAAGATCCCTCAGTCTCGGCCGAGTTGCGCCTTCAACGCGTCGATCCGTTTCGAGGCGTCCGCCTTGCTGAGCGTGGCGGCAGGCGGCTCGACCCCCGCCTCTTCGCACAGGGTCGCCAGATAGGACGCCTGCGCACCGGTCATGGGGTCATCGCCCGATACCCAGGCATCCGGATCCTTTTCGGCATTCGAGCCGGGATGTTCGTCGAGTTTCGGATTGTCGAGAGGTTGGGTCACGGCTACGGCTCCATTGTTCCTGTTTCGTTCTAAGGAAAACGTCGCTTCAGCCCGAACGTTCCCGCTGTCATTGCGTCACCCGGCGCAGCGGCTGCGTAAGACAATGGATGCCGCCGCCGCAGGCTGCGAACTGCGAAATATCGACTTCGGACACCTCATAGCCAGCGCCGCGCAAGATGGGCGCGACCACACCATCCATGCGCGCAACAATGCGTCTGTCGCCCAGCGAAAGAATATTGCAGTCCAGCGTCGATGCCACGCTGTCTGGCAAAGATATGATGGAAATGCCCCGTGCCTCTACGGCGGCCAGAAAGTCAGGGTCCAAAAGGTCGATGCAGGCAATCGCTTCATTCTGGTCGACCATGCAGAATATGGTGTCGAGGTGCAGATTGTCGGCATGAAAGGGGCAAATGAGCACGTCCCAGCCCGCAGCCCGAAATGGGGCGGAAAAATCATCGATCCCCGCAGCCGTGCTGCGTTCACCTGACATGCCGATCAGCAGGAGACCGTCGCGGGCGACGCAAATGTCGCCGCCTTCGATCGTGCCTGCTCGAATGCTTCGCACCAGCGTGCCAGAGGCGCCAAGAAACTGAATCAACCGGTCGATTTCAGGCTGGCGGTGAGGGATGGCCGGATTGAGCGCCACCATACCCCAGGGCGTGGATACACCGACATCGCGTGTAAAGCACATATCCGGCAGGGCCGGATCGGCCGTCAGCATATGACACTGTACGCCGGAAGTCTCGAGCAGGCGGACAAGTTCGGCATGCTGACGTTGCGCCTCGTCGATACTGGCAACGAACCCTTGCCCAATATTGTGACGCGTCACCGCGCAGCAGGGAACAGGCGCCAGGAAATGCGGCGGGCACATCAGCACGTCGGTCAGGCGATCGGTTTCGCCCCGGATCGAATAGGGCGTTCGCGTCATGGCAAATGGGGCGGCGGTCGCTCCCAGGAATGGGTCGAAATCCAGTTTCATGCTGATCTCCTGAATTTCGTAAACACCCCGCCTGAAAACCGCGTTCCGGACAGATATGCGCTATCAAACTTAGGTTAGACACTTTCCGGGCAGGCAGAAGGTCCGTCTGGATCGCGGCCCTGCTGCCGATCCATGGCCCGCATGATCGGCGTGACGCTCAGGCCGTGCAGCAGGATGGAAAGCAGGACGACTAAGCCGACGATCGACCATAGATGCTCGCCCGATCCAAAGCCGCCCGCGTTGATCGCATAAGCAAGATAATAGAAGGACCCCACCCCCCTGATGCCGAAGAAGGCGAGCGTCATCTTCTCGCTCCTTTCGGCCGGCAGGCCGATCAAACCGACAAGACCCGCGGCGGGGCGCACCAGAAGGATGATCGCGATCGCGGCCATCAGGTCCACCCATTGGAGCGACGCCAGCAACCCGCTGACAAGCGCACCGCCAAAGAGGATTAGCACCACCATCATCGCCAGCCGCTCTACCTGTTCGGTCAGGGCATGCATCTCGCGCTGGAAATCATGGTCCCGATGCGAACGGCGCAGGGTCAAAGCGGTAACAAACACCGCGAGAAATCCGTAGCTGTCTACCATTTCGGCAGCACCATAGGATATGAGCGTCGCGGCTAGCGCGATCAGCCCGTCGCCGGTTTGCGCCAAGCGATTTTTCGCGGGCACATGGAATGTCAGCCAGCCAAACAGGCGGCCGATGACCCAGCCGGCGATCAATCCGACGCCGATCTCCCAGAGGACGTCGTGGAGCAGCCAGTTGCGGAACCACGGCTCCTCCGAACCAGCGGCCACGGCCGCCAGCGCAATGGCGAGATTGACGAAAGGGAAGGCCAGGCCATCATTTAACCCGGCTTCAGATGTCAACCCGAAGCGGACCTCGTCCTCTTCGCCGCTTTTGGGCGGTCCAACCTGTACATCGGCCGCCAATACCGGATCGGTCGGTGCGAGGCAGGCGCCCAGCAGCAGGGCCATGGCCAGCGACATGCCGAGCCCGTAAACGCCGATGAGCGTGATCGCTGCGATCGAAAGCGGCATCGTGATGCCCAATAGCCGCCAGGTGACGTTCCAGCGCCGCCAGCTGAAAAGCCGGTCCAGCTTCAGCCCAGCCCCCATCAACGCAATGATGACCACGAACTCGGTCAGCCGCTCTGCGACATCGGGCAGGATGGTCGGCAAAGGTCTGAAGGTGATGGGGGGGATAAGGAATATTGCGGCGCCAGCGGCCATGCAGATGATGGGCAGCGACAGCGGAAGTCGCCTCAAGGCCAGCGGTAACCATGCGACGAGGGTTATCAATATGCCTGCGCCGGTAAGCCACAGGATATAGGGTTCGGGGGAGGAAAGGCCGGGCATTCCCTCTAAACCCGAAACCACGACCATAGGTTCACCGGCGGTCAGGCCGCAGGCGCGGGTGCCTCAATCATCTCGCGAATCTTGGCGGACAGGACGTCGATCGCGAAGGGCTTGGCGATCATCTCCATGCCCTGGCCCAGAAATTCGCTACGCACCGTTGCCCGTTCGGCATAGCCGGTGATGAACAGGATGCGCAGGTCAGGGCGGTCGCCTCGTAAAATATCGGCGAGCTGGCGGCCATTCATGCCGGGCAGCCCCACATCGCTGATCAGCAGATCCATACGCGGCATGGTCTGGGCCAGCGTGATGGCCGTCTGACCATCGGGCGCCTGCCACACTTCATATCCCAGATCATCGAGCACGTCGCAGACCAGCAGCCGGACCGATGGATCATCCTCGACCAGCAGCACGCACTCGCCCGGCTCGGCCGGGCGCACCTCGACTGTCTCACTCCCAGCTTCTTCCTTCTCGCCGACGTGACGGGGAAGCAGGAGCCGTATCGTGGTCCCTTCTTCCGGAGCGGACGTGATGTGGACCTGGCCCCCCGACTGGCGGGCGAAACCATAGACCATCGAAAGGCCAAGGCCCGTGCCCGCGCCAATCGGCTTGGTCGTGAAGAAGGGATCGAAGGCCTTGGCCAGCACATCCTCGCTCATGCCCGTGCCGGTGTCGGAGACGCTGATTTCCACGAAATCATCCGCCTGCATGTCGTCCGCGTCGAGGCCCGTCGCCTCGTTCGAAGGCGTGTTGCGCGCAGCGATGGTCAGCGTGCCGCCATGGGGCATGGCGTCGCGGGCGTTGATGGCGAGGTTCAGCAACGCGCTTTCCAGCTGATTGTGATCGGTTTTGGCCAGCCATGTCGCTTCGGGCAGGTGCACTTCCAACCGGATATTCTCGTCCATCGTTCGCCGCAGCATGTCTTCCATGCCGGTGACGAGGTCGCCGACATTCACGGCTGTCACGTCGAGCGACTGGCGGCGGGAAAAAGCGAGCAGGCGCTGCGTCAGGGAGGCTGCACGCTGCGCCGACGTCATCGCCGTGTCGATATAGCGATCGATGCGGTCCTGGCGCCCGGCGGCCAGATGCCGTTGAAGCAAGTCCAGCGAACCGATCACGCCCGTCAACATATTGTTGAAATCATGCGCAATGCCACCGGTCAACTGGCCGACGGCTTCCATTTTCTGCGCCTGCCGCAACGCTTCTTCCGTCGCGACAAGTTGACGGGATCGTTCCTCGACCCGCTGCTCCAGACTGGCATTGAGTTCCGCCAGGGCGACGGTGGTGCGCACCCGCTCGATATGCGCCCAGGATCTTTCCGCCACTGATGCGATAAGGCGCAGTTCCGATGGAGTCCAGTCATGCGGCCGGGCATCGTGGACGGCCATGAGCGCGGTCAACTGGTTGCCTTTGATCAGCGGAAGACAGATCGTCGACGCGATCCCGATATCCTGGAATGTCCTGGCTTCGTGCGCGGGCAGATCGCGGGCATTATCGTTGATGATCAGCGGCAGCCCGGCGTGGAGCCGTTCCAGCGCCATCGCGCCGAAATCCCTCAACCGATAACGGCCCACGATCGAAGAGGAGCCGGCCGCCGCCCAATCGCCGCGGATGGTGAACCCGTCCTCATCCTCATCCATGTCGGCATAGGCGCAATTGGACACGCCCAGATGGGTCGCCACCATCCGGGTCGTGATGGCCATGACCCTGTCAGCATCATCGGCGACCGTGATTTCCCGGCTGAGATCGTCCAGGAAGCGCAGGCGCATTTCGTTGGCGGCCAGGCTGTCTTCCTGCTCGCGCTGTAATGTCACGTCCGTATGGATGCCCACCCACTCGCGCAGATTGCCGTCCGGATCGAACATCGGCACCGCGCGAATGTAGAAACGCCGCCATTGGCCGTCTGCGCACAGGACGCGATGTTCGAAAATGAACATCTTGCGCGCGGCGACCGCTTCGTTCCAGGCGTCGATCGTGGGTTGGGCATCGTCGGGATGGACAGCCTCAGCCCAGCCATAGCCCTGATAGGCCTCCTGGCTTTGCCCGGTCAGTTGGGCCCAGCCCGGCTGAGGACCGCGCATTTTTCCGTCCGCGCTGTTGGTCCACAGATAGCCGTCGATGGCCGCGACCGCCGCCTCGAACCGTTCATTGCTGGTTTTGAGCGCAACCTCGCGATCGCGGCGCTCGCTCAGGTCCAGCATCGCGCCGATCATCCGGGTCGCCCGGCCTGACGCATCCCGAATGATGAAGCCGCGATCCAGCACCGGCGCGTAGCTGCCATCGGCGCGGGCGAAGCGATATTCGTCCGACCAATGAATGGCCTTGCTGTCGATGGCGTCATGTATGGCTGTGGCAATACGATCCTGGTCGTCGGGATGGATATGCGCGATCCACCACGCGCCGGACGGTTCAACCTCAGCCCGGTCGAACCCGTAAGCCCGTTCTAACGCCTCGTTCCATTCGACATGATCGGTGCCGAGATCCCAGTCCCAGATGGCGTCGTTGGTGGCACGGCCAGCCAGCCGATACCGCTCTTCGATACTGCGCAAATCGTCGGCGCGCCGATCGGTGAGGGCAACGATCCGGCGTAATTCCATCTGGGTCGTGGCTTGCCGCGCCAGCAGGTTGAGCAGATGGCGTTGTTGGTCCGTGATCCCGCCAGGCCGGGGTTTTCGGTCAAGAACGCACAGCGTGCCGATGGGAATGCCTTCGGGCGTGCGCAGCAAGGCCCCTGCGTAGAAGCGCAGGCCATCGTCAGCCGTCACAAGCGGGTTGTCGGCAAACCGGTCGTCCAACCTGGTATCGGGCACGACCAGGACATCATCCTGCGAGAGCGCATGTGTGCAGATCGACACTTCGAGCGGCATTTCGCGCGCGGCAAGCCCGATTTGCGCCTTGAACCATTGCCGGTCGCTGGCAATCAGGTTGATGACCGCGATCGGTACATCAAGTGCCTGAGCGGCGAGTAGCACCAGATCGTCGAAATCAGGTTCGGCCGGGGTGTCGAGAATGGCATAGCTGTCGAGTGCCGCCATACGCTCCGCCTCGCTCCAGGAAGGGGGGGAGGCAACGGGGCTGCGCGAGGCATCGGTAGTCATGAGCCACCCATATCAGCCTGGCGAAGGAATCAGCATCGAAATCACCTTAATCTGGCGCAACATTTCCCGGTGGCAGGCATCGGGTCAGAGGGCATCATGGACGGCGAGCGGCGTGTCAACCGGCGGCGGGCGCGGAAGGCTCCAAGATCAGGGTGCGACCCTCGACGCGCCAGGATGCGAGTTGGGTGAGGAAGTTCATGCCCAATATGTCCACGTCACCCAGGGCGGGCGAGATGACGGCGCTGAGATCCCGTGCTTCCAGGCCGCCGATTTCAAGCCGGTCGATCGTTCCTGTTTCGACACGCACGGTGCCGTTGGCGGTGCGCATCAGGACGGGGACGATCCCGCTTTGCGGGGCCACTGACGCGGCGCGGGCCGTGCTTTGTGAAATCGCTGTGACCGTCGCGCCGCTGTCGATGAGCATGCGGCGCGGGACGCCGTTGACGGTCGCTCTCGCCCAGAAGTGGCCGTCCGGGGACATGCGGATGCGGACGGTGTTTCCTTGCGTCTCCTGATCGGCCCAACCCAGGCGCGACTGGATTTGCGACAGGGCGGGATCGAAAGGCGCGCGCTGGGCGAGGATGAGTAGGCCGATGGCGAGCAGGCCAATGGAAAGCAGTGCGCGCAGGATGCGGCCAATGAAGGGGATGTTGAAGAGGAGTAACAGGACGACCGCCCCGCCCAGCGCATAGGGAAGAAGCCGCTGCCATTCCGGGTTGATCGAGATGTCCATTGATTGCCAAACCAGAGGCAGGGGCTTTCGATCCATAATGGCATGCTGACGAACGCGGACAGCAAAGGCGACAAAAGAAAAATTGCCGAGTTAGTTCGTTAGCTAACTAACAATATTTATCTCATTTTGGGATAGCGTGGGCTTTTGTCTAGCCGAAGTGAACAAGGCGGCGGTTCGTCCATTGATGTGGTGGGAGCGGGGCGATTGAAGGAGATGGTTCATGCCAGCGAAATCAGCCGCACAACAAAAAGCCGCCGGCGCAGCGCTTTCGGCCAAGCGTGGCGACACACCCAAGAGCGAGCTTCAGGGCGCGTCCCGGTCCATGGTGGAATCCATGAGCGAGAAGGAACTGGAAGACAGGGCCTCGACCAAGCGTAAGGGCAAGCCTGAGCATAAGTCCAAGGATTAAGCGGCTGCGGCGCGCCCTATGCCGACCCCGCGGCGCAGTGAGCCAGGATTTGGACGCCAGAGAGCGGAACCCTTTGCCATGCCGGATCATTGCCGTCGCCATGATGATCCCGATGGTTGCGATCCCGTTCACGCCCGTTCCCGGCCATCGGCGCTGATCCATGGCGAAGGGGGGCGGCATGCGCGAGAATATCGTCCTCTACGGCGCTCTGGCCGCCAATGTCGGCATTGCTATCGCCAAATTCGTGGCAGCCGGGATCAGTGGTTCATCCTCCATGCTGACCGAGGGCGTTCACTCACTGGTCGATTCCGGTAATCAGCTGCTGTTGCTGTACGGGCAGCGCCAGGCGCGCAAGGGGCCGGACCACGCCCATCCCTTCGGCTATGGCCGCGAGTTGTATTTCTGGGCGTTCATCGTCGCCATATTGATCTTTGCGCTGGGCGCAGGCGTGTCGATCTACGAAGGCTTCGTTCATATCCGCGAGCCAGAACCGCTGCGCGATCCGACGATCAACTATGTCGTGTTGGGCGTTGCCCTGTTGCTGGAGGGCGCATCCTGGACGATCGCGGTGCGTGAATTCGACGCCAAGCGGGGCGATACACCCTGGTGGACGGCGGTGCGGCGGTCGAAGGATCCGGCGGGTTTCATCGTCCTGTTCGAGGACAGCGCCGCCCTGCTGGGGCTGGTCGTCGCCGGCATCGGCGTGTCGGTCAGCCATTATGTCGGGGATGCGCGGATAGACGGCGTCGCGTCCATCATGATCGGGGCGATTCTGGCGCTGGTCGCGCTGTTGCTGGCGCGCGAAGCCAAGGGGCTGCTGATCGGCGAAAGCGCCGACCCGGCCATCATCGCACAGGTCCGCGCGCTCCTGGAAGGCTATGACGCCATCCAGTCCGTCAATCATGTCCGCACCATCCACACCGCGCCCGACGCCGTGTTCGTCGCGATCAGCGCCGATTTCACCGATGATCTGTCGATGGGCGAAGGCGAGGCGCTGATCGAAACGATCGAAACACAATTGAAGGCAGCGATGCCGCAACTGGCGTCCATTTATATCCGGCCGGAAAAGGCGCAGGATGCCCCGCCCCTTACCGACCAGGCCTGATGCGATGATGGTGCATCGCCTATCGCGCGGGCGGCGACGCCATGGGGGGATGATGGTCCGGCTCGGCCATCAATCGCCGGATATCTGCCTCGCCCTCATTCGCCATTTCGATCAGCGCGTCGGCAGTGTGCGGATCGGTGGTAGTCATGGCGAGCCGACGGCACAACTCGACCCGGCCCCACATGCGCCGCAGCAATTCCGCCTGTTCCATGCCATGCCCCATAAAGCCGGTCGCCGGTCAGACGTCAGTCTGCAACGCCGGTTTCATCGCCTACCGCGCGGCGCGCGAACCGTCCAGCGGGGATAGGGCGGTCAGAAGGGGATTTCTTCCCCCTGATAGTCGAACAGCTTGCCGCTGTCGGCGGCTTTCAGCCCTTCGACCACGTCGAGCAACTGCATTGCGGCGCGTTCGGGATCGAACAGGCGACCGTCGGGGACATTGGCCTGAAACGGACGGGAAAGCCCGGTATCGACGGTGCCGGGATGCAGCGTGACGACGATCGAGCGGTCGTTGCGACGCTTTTCCTCTATCGCGACGTTCCGCATCATCATGTTGAGCGCGGCCTTCGACGCGCGATAGCCGTGCCAGCCGCCCAGGCGATTGTCGCCGATCGACCCCACCCGCGCCGACAGGGCGGCGAAGACGGTGCGCCCGGTGCGCGGCATCAGTGGCAGGACATGCTTGGCGACCAGCATCGGCCCGATGGCGTTGACGGCGTAGCTGCGCGCCAGCCACTGTGGATCAAGCTCCCTTAGCGCCTTTTCCGGCCCATGATCCCCTTCATGCAGCAGGCCGGTAGCGACAAGCACCAGCGTGGGCGCGGGGCCGGAGGCGATCTGCGCCGCCGCCGCGGCGATGCTGGCTTCGTCGAGCAGGTCGACATGGTTTGCGCCGTTAAAGGAGCGGGCAAACCCATGGACCTGGTCAAAGGCGCCTTCCTCTTCCAGCAGCGCGCGGAAGGCTCCGCCGATGCCGCCGGACGCGCCGATGATGACCGCAGCGCCGCTCATGACCGCACGAACCGCCATTGGTCGGCGCTGCTTTCGGCGGCATCGAAGCGATAGCCATCGCTGTCGAAGCCGCGCATCGCGTCGATGTCGGTGACATGATGTTCGCACATCCAGCGCGCCATCATGCCGCGCGCCTTCTTGGCGTGGAAGCTGACGAAGCGCGGGCCGTCGGGGCCCGGTTCGCGAAAATCGACGTCGACGATGCGCACGTCGGGCAGGCGACCCTTGACGGCTGCGAAATATTCCTGGCTGGCGAGATTGAGGACCACCCCTGACCCCTCCGCCGAAATTTCGTCGCGCAGATAGTTGGCGATGCGATCGTCCCACCAGTCGGTCAGCGCCTTGTGCCGGGGCGCCCAGCGCGTGCCCATTTCCAGCCGATAGGGGCGGATCGCGTCGAGCGGGCGAAGCAGGCCATAAAGTCCCGACAGGATGCGGACATGATCCTGCGCGAAGGCGACGCCCGCTTCTTCCAGCGTATCGACTTCGAACCCGGTATAGACGTCGCCGGCAAAGGCGAAGAGCGCAGGGCGCTGCGGCAGGTCGGGGAAGTCGCGAAAGCGGTCGGCATTGAGCTTGGCGAGCTTGGGCGAGATGTGCATCAGCTCCGCCAGCCGTTTTTGGCTCAATCGCGCGGCCGAACGGGCAAGGCTCTGCGCTTCATCCGCAAATTGCGGCGTGGTCGGTTCGAGTGGAGGCAGGGTGCGCTCGAAATCGAGCGTCTTGGCGGGGGAGAGCAGCGCGATCATGCGATGGCCGTTACGGCGCGTCGCCGGCCGCGTCAAACGGATCGAAGGGGCGCGGCCAGCGGCGCGCACCCCCTTTGCCGCCTTACTTCATCGTCGGAATGACGAAGCTCTGGTCGATCACCGCGCCGCCCGAGGGCCAGCGTTGCGTGATCTTCTTGGTGCGGGTGTAGAAGCGCACGCCATCTTCGCCATATTGGTCGAGATCGCCAAAGCCCGACCGTTTCCAGCCGCCAAAGCTGTGATAGGCGACCGGCACCGGGATCGGCACGTTGATGCCGACCATGCCGACTTCGACATCGGCGGCGAAGCGGCGGGCATAATCGCCATTGCGGGTGAAGATGGCGACGCCATTGCCATATTGATGCTTGGACGGATAGCTGAGCGCTTCCCCGAAGGTTTCGGCGCGCAGGATCTGAAGCACGGGGCCGAAGATTTCGTCCTGATAGCTTTTCATCTGCGGTGTCACCCGGTCGATGAGGGTAGGGGCGAGGTAGAAGCCCTCTTCATAGCCCTGGAGCGAGAAGCCGCGCCCGTCGACCACGATTTCCGCGCCTTCATCCGCCGCCATCTGGATATAGTTTTCGACGCGCGCCTTGTGCTGGGCGGTGACGAGCGGGCCATATTGCGCCTGCGGGTCGCTGGGGATGCCCGGGCGCAGCGTTTCGATCGCGGCGACCAGCTTGTCGCGGAAGGCCTGCGCGGTCGCTTCGCCGACCGGCGTCACCACCGGCAGCGCCATGCAGCGTTCGCCCGCTGAGCCATAGGCCGCGCCGACGATATCGGCCACCGCCTGGTCCATGTCCGCGTCGGGCAGGATGATGCCGTGATTCTTGGCCCCGCCCATGCACTGGGCGCGCTTGCCGTTGGCGGCGGCGCGCTGATAGACATAATTGGCGATGTCGGACGATCCGACGAAGCTGACCGCCTTGATATCGGGATGGTCCAGGATTGCGTCGACCATGACCTTGTCGCCATGAACGACGTTGAAAATGCCTTCGGGAAGGCCCGCTTCCAGCGCCAGTTCCGCCAGGCGCACCGGTACCGACGGATCGCGTTCGGAGGGCTTGAGGATGAAGGCGTTGCCGCAGGCGATCGCCATCGCGCCCATCCACAGCGGGATCATCGCAGGGAAGTTGAACGGGGTGATGCCCGCGACGATGCCGAGCGGCTGGCGCATCGAATAGACGTCGATGCCCGGCCCCGCGCCCTGGGTATAGTCGCCCTTGAGCAGATGCGGGATGCCGCAGGCGAATTCGACGACTTCCAGCCCGCGCTGCACATCGCCCTTCGCGTCGGCGATCACCTTGCCATGTTCGGACGACAGGAGCGCGGCGAGTTCGTCCATATGCGCTTCGATCAGTTCCTTGTAGCGGAACAGCACGCGGGCGCGGCGCTGGGGATTGACGGCGGCCCAGTCGGGCTGCGCCTTTTTCGCGGACTCGATCGCCTGGTCAAGCAGGGCGGCGTCGCCCAGATGGACCTGCGCCTGCACCGCGCCGGTCGAGGGATCGAGCACGTCGGACGCGCGCCCGCCGGTGGACGACGCGGCGGCGCCGTGGATGAAATGGGTGATGGAGCGCATGGCTGTTCCTCTCCTTTGTCTCTCAAGCCGATGATAGACGTTTCCGTTTGGCAGCGATACCGGTATGGCGACACATCAGCTGTGCGGAAATACCCATGCTCAATTCCGATGACCTGCGCCTGTTCCTGGCGGTGATGCGTGAAGGCAATATGCTGGCGGCGGCGCGGCGGACGGGCATCGACCACAGCACAGTGGCGCGGCGGATCAATACGCTGGAGGCGGTGTTGGCCGCGCGCCTGTTCGACCGCTCGCCCCGCGGCGTCACGCCCACGCCTGCGGCTTTTGCGCTGGTGCCCCATGCCGAGCGGGTGGAAAGCGAATTGCTGGCCGCCGCCGCGAGCGTGGCGGGGCGGGACCGCGATGTCGAAGGCGTGGTGCGACTGGCCACACCCGAAGCCTTTGCCGCCTATTTCGCCGCGCCTCATGTCGGCGCCCTGCGCGACGCGCATGGCCGGTTGACGCTGGAGCTGGCGTCGGAAAGCCGCGCCGCCAGCCTGTCCAAGCGGGAGGCCGACATTGCCGTCATGTTGAAGCCGCCGCCGCGCGGGCGGTTGGTGGCGCGCAAGCTGACCGACTATCGGCTGGGGCTCTATGCCTCGCGCGATTATGTCGCCCGCCACGGCCTGCCCGAAAGCCGCGCGGACCTCAGCCGTCACGTCTTCGTGTCCTATATCGAGGAGTTGGCCGGTTTCCCCGAGATGATGGCGCTGGACCAGATCGTGTCGGGCGCCCCCATTGCCTTTCGCGCCAGTTCGAGCGCCGCGCAGCAATCGGCGGTAGCGGCGGGACTGGGACTGGGCGTGCTCCACCTGTTTGCCGCCGACGCCGACGACCGCCTCGTCCGGTTGCTGCCGGGCGAGGCGGAGGTGTGGCGCAGCTACTGGCTGGTCATCCATGCCGACCTGCAACGCCTGCCGCGCGTGCGCGCGGTGGTCGACTGGCTGGACACCGTCGCCCACGCGATGCGCGAGCGACTATAAGGTTCGCGCCTATTTGGCGACCGGCGGGCAGGTGGGGGTTTCGCCGACGCCTTCGGTCAGGATCGCGCGGATGCTGACCGACAGGCCCGCATTTGCCGACAGGCGCAGCGGGGTGCCGACCGCCGCGAAGGTTGCGCCGGCGTCCGCGAAGCAGCGCAGGGGGACGATCAGGCTGGATGGCTGGCCGACCGGCAGCGCCGCCACCTTGTCGCTGATGTCGAGGCGCGCGCCGCCCAGGCTCAGCGTGACCGGCACGCCCTTGGCCGCGTCGATGCGCCAGTCGATGCGCAGGGCAAAGGCGCCGTTCAGCTGCCGGGTCATGTCGACCGGTGGGCCGTCGATCGCGATGGCGCCGGGGCCGGTCCAGACGAACTGGCGCGCATCCTCCTGCGCGGAGACGTCCACGGCGCGGGCCGACACGCTGCTGTCGATGCCGAGCCGCCAGGGATCGACCGCCTTGCCGGTCCGCAGGAACAGGCTGTCGCTGGCAGCGGGGCCTTGTTCGACCTTCGGGTCTTCGTTGACCGGCCCTTGCGCATGGGGGTGGGCGTAGTCGAGGCCGTAGCCCATCGGGAAGAGCGGCGCGGCGACGGGTGAGCGCGCGTCGGCCGGCCAGGCGAAGGGCAGGCGGCCGGTGAAGTCGCGCGCGCTCTTGCCATCCTTCCCAGCGACCAGCACGTCGGCGACGCCCTGGCCCTGGGTTCCGGGCAGCCAGGCGGCGACGAAGGCGTCGGCGGCGTTGATCTGCGGCCCCATGAACAGCGGGCGGCCCGACAGGAAGACGGCGACGGTCGGGATGCCGCGCGCCTTCATGGCTTTGAGCAGCGCCAATTCCTTCTCGCCATTTTTGAACAGGAGATTTTCGGCGTCGCCCTGGAATTCGGCATAGGGATGTTCGCCAAAGACGATGATGGCGACGTCAGGCGTGCCCTGCGCGTCGCCCGCTGCGTTGATTTGCGCACTGCCGCCGGTCGCCTTCACCGCGTCCGCAATCGCCCGGCCGATCGTCTGGCCGCGCGGGAAGTCGGCGGCGGTCGTGTCGGTCCCCTGCCAGGTGATGGTCCAGCCGCCCGCCTGCATCGCCATATTGTCAGCGCCAGCGCCCGCTACCAGCACATTCGCGCCAGGCTTGATCGGCAGGACCGATCCTTCATTCTTGAGCAGCACCAGCGATTTTGCCACGGCTTCACGCGCGATGGCGAGGTGATCGGGCGCGCCGAGCTGCGCCGGATCGCCGCGACCGACCTGCGTCTTGCCCATCAGGCCGAGCTTGTACTTGACGCGCAGGTTGCGGCGGACGGCGTCGTCGAGCCGCGCCTGCGAAACCTTGCCCGCGCGCACGTCGCGCACCAGGCTGTCGAACAAACCCTTCCAGCTGTCGGGCGCCATATAGAGGTCCAGCCCGGCGTTGAGCGCGGCGGCGCAATCGGTGACGGTGCAGCCGGGAATCTGGCCATGGCCGTTCCAGTCGCCCACGATCAGCCCTTCAAACCCCATGCGTCCTTTCAGCACGTCGGTCAGCAGGGTGGCATTACCATGGTTCTTGACGCCGTTCCAACTGGAGAAACTGGCCATGACGGTGAGTGCCCCCGCGTCGATCGCGGCGGGATAGCCCTGCGCATGGGTGCGGATCAGTTCGGTTTCGGAAATCTGAGCGTCGCCCTGATCCTTGCCATTCTTCGTCCCGCCATCGGCCAGGAAATGCTTGGCGGTGGCGGCGACGCGGAGCGGGCCCAGAGGCTTGCCCGGCATCAGCTTGCCCTGAAGTCCGTCCACCATGGCGGTGGCATAGGATTTCACCAGTGCGGGATCGGCGGCATAGCCTTCATAGCTGCGGCCCCAGCGCAGATCCTGTGGTACGGCGAGCGTGGGCGCGAAGGTCCATTCGATCCCCGACCCGGCGATTTCGGCGGCGGTCGCCTGTCCGATGCGGTGGATGAGATCGGGGTCGTGGGTCGCGCCAAGGCCGATATTGTGCGGAAAGATGGTCGCACCCGGCACATTGCTATGGCCGTGCACGGCGTCCACGCCAAAGAGGATGGGGACGCCCGCGCCTGCCTTCATTGAGGCGGCGCGATAGTCGTTCACCATCCTGGCCCAGGTGGCGGCGTCAGCGCGTTCATCGCCATAGGGCCCGCTATTGCCGCCGGCGAGGATGGAGCCGAGCGGATAGCGCGCGAGGTCGGCTGGCGTGACCGAACTGATGTCACCCTGCACCACTTGGCCGACCTTCTGTTCGATGGTCATGCGCGCAAGCAGCGCGTCGATCGCCTTTTCCGTGGCGGGGTCGGTGATGGCGGCGGGGCTGTGCGCCTGAGGCCAGGCGGCCGGATTGGCACGGGCCGCCGCAGCCACGGCGGGCGCCTGCTGCGCGGATGCCGCGCCGGTGAGCGCGAGGGCGCTGGTGAGGAACAGAGCGGCAAGGCGCATGGACATCCTTCCTGACTTTATCTTGTGAACGTTCTCAATACTAAGTCCTGTCACCTCAACGCAGGAAAATCAAGCCTGGCGATCAGACGCGCCGATAGACACACCGCGCAACAGCCAGGCCGCGCCCAGCGCCAGCAGCGCCATGACGGCAAAGAGCGCCGGGAAACCCAGCAGCGGCACCAGCCCCAACGTCAGCGAAGGCATGATGAGAGAAGGCACCGTGTTGGTGAGATTGAAGAGGCCAAGGTCCCGCCCGCGATAGCGCGCATCGGGCAGGACGCGCAGGGTTTGCGCGCTGTGCAGGGCAAGGAAGATATTGGTCGATACGCCAAAAACCAGAAAGCCCGCAGCGGCCGCGCCGCCTGTCGTGGCGAGCGCCATCAGCGCCAGCCCGACCGCGCCCACCACCGCGGAGATTTGCAAGGGTAACGTCGGACGGCGCCTGGCGTCGGCGGCGTAGCCAGCCGCAAGAGCCGCCGGCGCGGCGAGCAGCAGGACGATCGCGAGCAACCGGGCGACGCCGGCGTCGCCGAATCCGGCGTCAATGCCGCGCAGCCAGACATAGAGATAGGCAAAGAGCGCGGCTTCGGAAATCTGGATGAGCAGCCGCGCGAACCACATGCGGGTGGCCATCGCGCGCAACATCGGAATGGGGGCCGCTGCTTGGGCCGGGCTTTGCGTTTCATGTCCCGGCGCGCGGCCTGCGCCAAAGAGGATGATCGGCGCGATGCAGGCGGCGGTGATGGCGGCGACCCATGTCAGCCGCGCGGACGGATCGGCAAGGCCGGGGATCGTCACCAGCGCGCCGGTCAGCGCGCCGCACGCCGGCGCGAAGGCAAGCAGCCCGCCCAGCAATCCCTTGTGCCGGTCAGGCACGACATCGCCGGCCCAGGCGGCGAGCGGGGCGAGCATCATGTTGAGCGCCACCTGCCATCCAATGATGAGCGCGGTGAGGACAGGCAAGGTGGTGGCGTGCGGCACCAGCATCAGCAGCCCGCCCGACAGAAGCAGTCCGGCCAGCACCCAGGGACGCCGCGTGACGCTGCGGTCGCTGGCCCATCCGAACAGGATGTTGGCGATGCTGGCGGCGATCGCGCCGATGAATGTCGTGACGGCGAGCCAGTGGACGCTGGCGGGGCCGGCGATCATTTCTATGCGGACGGGCAGCAGGATGGTGAGGAAAGGCGTATAGGCGATCGCCGCGCCCGCCCAGGCCAAGGCGTAAAGCGGCAGAAAGCCCCGGCCGCTGACGCCTAGGCCGCGATCAGCCACGCGGCGCGGCGGTCGATCCGCGCTCGACCAGGGACATGGGCAGCACCACGGTAGGCGCCGGGTCCGCGCCATCGCGCTGCGCCTGTATCAGCAGGCGGACCGCCGTGGCGGTGGTTTCGGAAATTGGTTGATCCACAGCGGTCAGCGGGGGCGTGGTGAAGCGCACGAGCGGGGTGTTGTCGAAGCTGACGACCGAGAGGTCGCGGGGAATGTCCAGCCCGGCGTCGCGCGCCGCTTCGATGGTGGCGAGCGCCATCTGGTCATTGCTGGCGATGATGGCGGTGGGCGGTGCTTCGCGATCCAGCAACGCGCGCGCCGCGCGCGCGCCCGAGGCATAGCTGAAATCCCCCGCTTCCAGCAGCCCGTCGCAGGGGAGGGCAGCCGCCGTCATTTCCGCGCGCCAGCCATCGACGCGCCAGCCCGCCAGCCGATATTCCGCCGGCCCGGCGATAAAGCCGATGCGGCGATGGCCAAGCGCCAGCAGGTGCCGCGTCGCCAGCCGCGCGGCGCCTTCGTCATCCATCGACACCCGCACGCCCGGAGGGCAATGGCCATCTTCATCCCCCAGTGCGCCGATGCGGGCATAGGGGACATGGTGGCGGGTGAGGATGCGCAATATTTCCTGATTGTCGCTATGGGGCGGCGTCAGGATCGCGCCGTCGGGCTGAAGCGCGGCGAGCGCGGCGCCCAGTTCGCGCTCCAGATGATCCTCATGCGTGTCAACGAGTTCGAAGATCAGGCGATAGCCATGCTCCGCGCATTCCAGCATCCCGCCCAGCAGCATCTGATCGACCCAGTCGGTGCCCTGCCGCGCGCGCCAGTCGGCAATGGTGCGTTCCCGGTCGTTGAGCGCCAGGATCAGATAGGATCGCGATCCGCTCATCCGCTGGGCGGCGATCGAGGGAACATAGCCCAGCCGGTCGATCGACGCCTGCACCCGTTCGCGCATTTCGGGGCGGACATTGGGTTCATTGTTGATGACGCGGCTGACCGTCTGCAACGACACTTGGGCATCGGCAGCAACATGCTTGATCGTGACCGCCAGCCGCCGCCGCGCCATAAATGCCTTATCGCCCCCCGCTCGGCGCCTTGGCGCGCGCGTCCTTTTGCCACACGCGCACCCAATCGACCTGCATCATCTTGGGGAAGCCGCCGCTGTCGACGCCCCCGTCATTGCGTCCTTCGGGCAAGTGACCGCCAATGGCAAGATTGAGGATCAGGTGGAATGGCCGGTCAAAGGGCGCGCCTGGCGCATCGGAACCAAGACTGTGCCATTCATGCGGCGCGCGCCGGGCATAATCCACGCCATCGATGCGCCAGATCATGCCATCGGCGTCCCATTCGACCTCATAGACATGGAAGCCATCGAGCGCGCCCGGCATGGCGGTTTCATCGCCGATATAGCGGTTGCGCGGCGGTTGCCCGCCGAAATGAATGGTGCCGAGTACGCGGTTTTCGGTCCCGCCGGAACAGGAGGGGCAGGGCGTGCCGAGATTGACCGCCTCCATGATGTCGATTTCGCCCGAGGCTGCCCAGGCGCCATAGTCCCAGCCTTCCGGCAGCATCCAGATGGCGGGCCATGTCCCCTGACCCTGCGGCAATTTTGCGCGCACCTGCACCTTGCCATAGAGCCAGCCGGCCTTGCCATCGGTGGACAGGCGTGCGGAGGTGAAAGGCTTTGTGTTGGTCGCCTGCCGTTTTTCCGGCGTGGTGCGCTGGTCGGGTGGGAAGGCGGGGCCGCTATGCGTTTCGCGCCGGGCGATGATCGACAGCAGGCCATCTGCGACGCGATGATTGGCGGGGGCGGGGGTGTAGCATTGCCGTTCCTCATTGCCGCCGCCCCAGCAATTGTCGGCAAGGTTCCATTTGGCGGCGTCGAGTGACGCGCCGTCAAATTCGTCCGACCAGACGAGCGACCAGCCGGCGCCCTCCCTGGGTGCCTGGGCCGCGGCGGCGGAGCTGGCCATCAGCGTGGCGGCGAGGAAGAGCGCGCGCATCATCATGCCGCCGCCACATCCTGGGCGCCGCAATAGCGCGCGACATAGGCTTCATGGTCGGGGAGGGCGGAGACGGTCCGGGATACCTGATCGCGCAGCGTGGTAAGCAGATGCTCCAGTTCCTGCGGGCGCAGCTTTGCGGCGACGGGATGATAGCTTTGCGGCGTGATCCCCTGTCCCATCATGACCTGCACCCAGCTGTTTTCGGCGAACAATTCTTCATTCTTGCGGAAGACGCGGCCGGTTTCGCGGAACAGCTCCATTTTGTGCGTCAGGCTGTCGGGTACGGCCATCGCCGCGCAATGCCGCCAGAAGGGCGTGTCGCGGCGGTCGGTCGCCTTGTAATGCAGGATCAGGAAATCGCGTATCTGTTCCATGTCCGCCATCTGCTGGTCGTTGAATTCCGTAATGTCGCGCGGGCTGATCGCGCCGGCGGGCAGCATGCGCAGGATGCGCAGCACAGCGCGCTGGATAAGGTGGATGGAGGTGGATTCGAGCGGTTCCATGAAGCCGCCTGAAAGGCCCACTGCAACGCAGTTGCGATGCCATTGCCGCCGCCGCGCGCCCGTGCGGAAGCGGATGGGGTTGGGCTGCACCAACCGGTCGCCCTCGACCGTTGCGAGCAGCTGATCCTGCGCGGCCTGCGGCTCCATGAAGGCGCTGCAATAGACGATGCCATTGCCTTGCCGGTGCTGGAGCGGGATGCGCCATTGCCAGCCCGCGTCATGCGCAATCGCGCGGGTATAGGGCACGGGCGCGCGCACGCTGGCGGTCTGGACTGCGACCGCGCCGTCGCAGGGCAGCCAATGGGTCCAGTCGTCATAGCCGGCATGGAGCGCGCCTTCGATCAGCAGCGCGCGAAATCCGGTGCAATCGATGAAGAGGTCGCCCTCCAGCCGCCGGTCGCCGTCCAGCCGCAGCGCCGCGATGTCGCCGCTTGCGCCATCAAGGTCGACCGCGACGATGCGCCCTTCGATCCGGGTCGCGCCGTCGCCTTCGGCCATGGCGCGCAGGAACTTGGCATAGAGGCCGGAATCGAGATGATAGGCATAGTTCATCCGGTCGTCGGGCAGGTGCGCGAAGCGCCCCGCCATCGCCGCCTTCAATTCCAGGCAATACTCATCATAGGGCGCGTCATGGCCCTGCGCCGCGCCGTGCATCCAGAAATGCTGGAAGCCCGCTGACCAGTGATCCTTGCCCGTGCCACCGAAGCTGTGGAAATAGCCTTCGCCCGGCACGCGCCAGTTTTCGAACTGGATGCCCAGCTTGAAGGTCGCCTGGGTCGCGCGCATGAAATCGGCTTCGTCGATGCCCAGGATGCGGTTATAGGCGACGAGGGGTGGGATGGTGCTTTCGCCTACGCCGATCGTGCCGATCTGTTCGCTTTCAATGAGCGTCACCTGCGCCACCGGACCCAGCGTGCGGGCGAGCGCGGCGGCGGTCATCCAGCCGGCGGTGCCACCACCGGCGACGATGATGCGGCGGGGGAGGGACGGCTGTGTCATTGCGACAGGCTCCTCAGCAGAAACTGGTGCATGCGGGCGGCAGATTGCGCATCGAGCGGGGCGAGCACGCCTTGACCCTGCGCGGGAACATGGTCGCGCGCGTCCGCGCCGCCGGAAAAGACATAATGGTCGAACATGGCCCGCCACACGGCGCGTTCATGGTCGGGCAAATCGCGGATCGTCATGATCGCATGGTGCAGCGCGGTGTTGGGCTGGCCCAGATAGCGGGGGCTGTCGCGCCACCAATAGTTCATCAATATGTTGAAGCGCGCCAGCCCTTCGACATGATGATACCAGAGCGAGGGGATGAAGAGCGCGTCGCCCGGTTCCAGTTCTGCAACCTGCGCATGGGCAAGCGCGTCGCGAAATCCGGGATGAAGGGTGAAGTCGGGCGCGGCGAAATCCACCATCGAAATGGGCCGCCCGGCCGGGGTAATGTCAATCGGACCAAGATAGAGATTGGCGAACTGATCGGGCGGGAACAGGGTGAAGCGCCGCCGCCCCGCGACCACGCAGGCGAGATTGTCGGGAAAGTCGTTATGCGCCGCGATCCGCGTCGCATTGCCGATCCACAGCGACAGGAGCGGCGTGCGTGCGCCCAAATCGAGCCCGTTATCCTGCGCGACGCCGTCGAAAAACTGATGGACATCGACCGAGCCGAGATAGACGGTCGGCACCTGATCGGCCGGCAGATTTTCCGCCTTGTCGAAACCAGCGAAAATGTCGGGCAGGCGGCCTTTGCCCATGCGAAAATTGACGCCCATCGCATCGTCATAGAACAGCCGCCCGCCAATATCCGGGCCAGCCATCGAGACGGTAAAGTCGATCGGACGGGCCTTGTCCGCCAGATAGGCGCGCACCGCCTGATCACCCTGCCGCGCCGCCTTCACGAGCGGCCAGTCGGCGACCAGCCCGCGCACGACGAAGGGCGTCTCCTCGCTGGCGAGCAGCGCGTCGAGCGCCGCCGCTTCCGTCACCTTCAGCTCCCGCACCGGGGGCAGGGCGGCGGGGGCCGGTTCAGCCATGGGCGATCCGGCGGTTCTTGCGCGCGACCAGTTCGCTGAATTGCGCGACGGACGCGACGGCCATGAACAGCGGCATCAGATGCCCCGCGCCATGCAGGTCGGCGAGCGCATCGCCATCGAGCGTCTGCAGCCGGTCTTCATTGACGATGTGAAAGCCAACGAGGCTATTGTTCGATCCGTCGATCAGCGGCACGTCGATAGTGAAGGGTTCGAGCAGGTCATGCCGCACGAGTGCGGCAAAAAAGTCGGCGCTGGCGCGATAGGCCGCGTCGAGATCGCCCAGGCGTTGGGCGATGAGGTCCAGATAGGGGCTGGGCTTGCCGGCTGCGTCGAAGAGCGCCTCGCCATCCTCGCCAGTTTCCAGGACGCGCGGGCTGGCCATGTCGATATGGACCTGACCGCCCGCTTGGCCATCGGCGCTTCGCCCGATCAGGAAAGGTTGCACCGCCTGGGCCAGAGGCTTGTAGCCCGCGTCCCAGTGGCCTTCCTCAAGGAAAAGATTTTCGCCATTTTCAAATCCGAACAGCGCGACTGCGCTGAACGCGCCGCTGGCCTGATCCCGGCGGAAGAGGATGGGGAAATGCGCCTGCGCCTGGCGAAATTCGGCGGGCATCAGCAGGCACGCCATGACGCCGTCGCCCAGCTCCGCCGCGCTGTCGGTGCGCACGCGCAGATCGCGATGGTTGAGGGAGTCGAGAAGCTGGTGCTGGCTCATGACAGGCGGAACGCTCCAATGCTTGGCCCCGCCCCGATGGCAAGGCCGCGCCGGATGCAAGGCCCGGCGCGGCCTTGTCCCACCCCGCGGGACGGTGATCAAGCCGGGTCAGAAATTGACGCGAATGCCCGCGCCATAACGGGCATAGCCCGGTGAGGCGAAGAAGACATTCTGGTCGCTGCGCAGATGGCCGCGACGGCTGGACCCGGTGAGGTTGATCGCCTCGACAAAGGCGGTGTAGCCCTTCTTGAACTCCCAGCTCGCGCTGGCGTCGACCTGGCCATAGGCTTCGACATAGAAGGGATTGGGGCCGGTGCCAGACAGGAATTCGTCACGCCAGTTATAGGCGACACGGGCCTGAATGCCGTTCTTGTCATAGAAGAGAACCGCGTTGGCGCTGTCCGACAGGCCGGTGAGCGCAAATTGCGCAACGCTGGACGGCTGACTGTTGTCGTAAGTCGCGTCGCCTCGCACGATGGTATAGTTGAGGATGGTGCCAAAACCCGTGTCCCAGAAATTATGCTGGATCGCGAATTCAAAGCCATAGAGATGCGCGGTCTGGTCGGAGTTGACCGGCGTCGTAACCTGGAAATTGACCGGATTGTCTTCCGGCAGGCCCAGGATCTTGCCGGTATAATTGCCGGTCACAGGATCGAAGCTCTGAATTTCCACCGACGAGGGGTAGTTGGCGAAGATATAGTTGCGGATCGCCGTCGTGCTGGCGCCAGCGCCAAGCGCAGCGACCGCCGCCTGGTAGCGCGGACCGTCTGCCGGGTTCGTGAGTCCGAAGGCGTCGGTATCAACTCGCGTGCTGGAGATGAAGTTGCTGACCCGCTTGTCGAAGAAGCCGACCGACAGATAGCTGGCCGGGGCATAATACCATTCGGCCGACAGGTCGATATTCTTGGACTTGTAGGGCAGCAGGCCCGGATTGCCGCGCGCGCCGGTGCCGCCGCCGATGCGGAACAGCTGGTCGAGCGTCTGACCGCCCTGCATCGAGGCATAGTCGGGCCGGGTGATGGTATGGCTGTAGCTGGCGCGCAGCTTCACATTGTCGATCGGTTCGAAGTCGACGTCGAAGGCGGGCAGCCAGTTGTCATAATTGCCCCGGAAGGTGGTGAAATCGCTGCCGCCGCCAAAGACCAGATTGAATTCGTTGATCGACACCCATTCGGTCGCCGTCGGCACCGGCACCAGCGCCGATGACTTGATCTTGGTCTTTTCATAGCGCAGGCCGGCGCGGAAATGCGCCGGGCGATTGGCGACGTCGAATTCGAAATTACCCTGGATATAGGGGGCGACGGTGCGTTCGCGGATGCGGCGGTCGACGGTGAAGGAGGAGAGGCAATTGCCGTCGCCGCCGCAGATGCCGTTCAGATCATCGAGGAACGACACCATTTTTTCGAAGTTGAACGTGTAGAATTGCTGGATCATCGCCGGGTCGCTGGCGCCCGACACGCCCTTGAACTTGTCGGGGATGCTCGTCAGCGTGAACAAGTCGTCGGGCATCTGTTCCTTGGTGGTGGAACCGGCCCAGGTATCGTTCTGGATATAGCCATAGGCCGAACGCACCTTGTTCTCGATATAGGTCACGCCGAAATCGAGGCTGTCGAGAATCGAATTGTCGAAATCATAGCTGCCGCGCAGCTGCGCTTCGTTGATGCGATCCTTGAAATAGGCGTTGCGGAAGGCGTTGCCGGTCGCCTGGATATTGCCCGCGTCCAGCGGGTCAATGCCGTCATGCATGGTGACGGAAATGACCGGCAGGTCGTTGGTATAGTCGACCGTCTGGCTGGCGACGCCGAAAATGGCGGTGCCGACCGACGTGCTGGTGCCGTAGGGATTGTTGGCGCCGGACACCGCGGTCGAATGATGCGCATCCAATTCCAGCCGCAGGCCGCCGGGACCGTCCCAAGCGATATTGCCGCCCAGCGATTTGTTTTCGGACCGATTTTCAGTCAGCGATCCCGAATAGGACAGATCCTTGCCCTCATTGACGCCGAACCGCTCGGTATAGAAATTGGGTCCGGCGACCGGGCCGTCGGTCCAGCTGCTCGACACATCGTTGAAGTTGAACCAGATGCCTACGTTCGAATTGCGCACCTGAACAGTGTTGCGAGAATAGGTATAGTCGATCGTCGCCGTCAGATTTTCCGCTGGGCGGACCTGAAGCACGACTTGCCCGTTCAGGCGTTCGCGGCTGATGTCGTTGAGGTCATAGCTGGCGTTCTGCTGGACCTGATAGACGTCGTTGGGGCCGGGACGATTTTCGATATTGGCGAAACGCGGGTCGCCCTCCATCGGCAGCGAGCCCCAATTATTTTCAGACCCCAGATAGCCGTCGCGCCAGCCGACATTGGCCTGGTTCACGCTTGCCTTGCGCTTTTGCCACGATCCGGTGACGGCGATGCCGAACAGGCCATCGGCAAAGGTATCGGAAATGATGCCGGACAATTCAGGCGTGATCGGGTCGCTGTTGTTGCGCGAGCTGTCATAGACGCCTTTCACCGCGAAGCTGCCGCGAAGACCGGGACGATCGAGCGGGCGGGGGGTCTTGATATTGATGGTCGAGCCGATGCCGCCCGTGGGCAGCGTCGCGCGGCCGGACTTGTAGACTTCGACGCCTGCGACGCCTTCCGATGCCAGATTGGCGAAGTCGAAGGAGCGGCTGGCGGGCGCGCTGGCGCCGTCGCCCAGGCTGGATGTCGGCATCTGGCGGCCGTTCAGCAGCACCAGGTTGAATTCCGGGCCGAAGCCGCGAACGGTAACGGTCGACCCTTCGCCATTGGAGCGGTCGATCGATACGCCGGTAATACGCTGAAGCGATTCCGCCAGGTTGGTATCCGGGAACTTGCCGATATCCTCGGCCGAAATCGCGTCCACCACGCCCTGCGCGTCGCGTTTGATATCGCGCGCGGCGGACAGGCTGGCGCGGATGCCGGTCACGACGATTTCGGCGGGCTGGTCGTCGATCGCCGCGTCCTGGGCGAAGGCCGACTGACTGCCGACAGCCATCGCAACGGCTGACGCGCCGCAGACAAATGCCGACACACGATGTGCTTTGGAAATGCGCATATATCCCCTCCCCGTGCCGCGACTCGGCATCTGGTGCGTTGTTGTGAACGTTCACCTATTTGATAACGTTCACTTGGTCAAGCATTGCGCAAGCATTGCGCAAGATGCAAAGGGGAGTGTGTTATTACTGCAATAGGCAGAAACAGGGCAGATTTGGGTCCGCCCTGTTCTTCGCCTGCCGCAATGGCTCAGTCGGTCATCGCGTCAAGATCGACCTTGCTTTCCCGATCCCAGAAGCGCAGCGGCCCCAGCGCGGCGACAAAAGCCTTGGCATCGTCGGCGGATTGGAGGCCCATGCAGCCATCGTCCAGATCCTCCGCTATTCCGGCCTTGACCAGCAGCGGCTTGGCCTCGGGCGACAGGCCCATAAACTTGCAATGGGCAAAGGCGTCGGCGACGAAATCCTTGGATGGCGCGTCCTTCGACAGCAGGGCTGCGCCTTCGTCCGACACGATCACCGCCACCGCGTCATACAAGACGGACGGCCCGCCATCGATCTTCTGCTGCGCAGGGAGCAGGGTGCCATCGCTCAGCGTCGCGCCGCCAATCTTGGGCGCGATCACTTCGCACAAGGCGTCCGCCGCTTTCACTGCATCCATCAGCGCCTTCACCAGTGCGGCATCGGCGCCATCGCTCACCAGCAGGCCAAGCTTACGACCGGCGAAATTGTCGGGGCCGTTTTTGACGATGCTGAGTGCGTCGGATGGCGGCAGGTCGGCTTTGGGCGTGACCGCAGCCTTGGCCTTTTCGGGCAGGGGCAGGCCAAGCCCGTTGGCGACCGTGTCGGCAAGGCCGTCATCGATATGCATCAGATGCGACAGCATGCGCGAGCGGATGTCGGGCCGTTCCACCTTTGACAATTCGAACACCAGCGCGTCGCCGATATGCTTTTGCTCGATCGGGGTCTGGCTGACGTAGAATTGCCGCGCCTGGCTGTAATGGTCAGCGAAGCTTTCCGGGCGGATGCGCAGCTTGTCGCCGTCAGGCGTTGCTGCAACGCTGGTGAATCCGCGCGCCGGGTCTTCACGCGGGCCGCCCAGTGAGGGGCCCCAGCTATTGGGCTCGTAATTGGCGCGACCGGCGGGATTATGCATGGCCATATGCCCGTCCTGCTGAAAGTGCGCGAAGGGGCAGCGGGGCGCGTTAACCGGCAGATGCGTGAAGTTGGGAGAACCCAGGCGTTTCAACTGGGTGTCGAGATAGGAGAAATTGCGGCCCTGAAGCAGCGGATCGTTGGTGAAGTCGATGCCGGGGACGATATTCTGCGTGCAGAAGGCGACCTGTTCGGTCGTGGCGAAGAAATTGTCCACCAGCCGGTCGAGGACCAGGCGGCCGACGATCCGCACCGGCACCAGCTCCTCCGGGATGATCTTGGTCGCGTCGAGCACGTCGAAGTCGAAATTGTCGGCGAATTCCTGATCGAAAATCTGGACCCCCAACTCCCACTCGGGGAAATCGCCGGCGTCGATGGCGTCCCACAGGTCGCGGCGGTGGAAATCGGGGTCGGCGCCGTTCAGTTTGACCGCCTCGTTCCAGACCACCGATTGGAGACCGAGCTTGGGCTTCCAGTGGAATTTGACATAGGAGGATAGGCCGTCGGCATCGACCAGACGGAAGGTGTGGACGCCAAAGCCCTCCATCATGCGGAAAGAGCGCGGGATCGTCCGGTCGGACATGATCCACATGACCATGTGCATGCTTTCCGGGCTGAGGCTGATGAAGTCCCAGAAATTATCGTGGGCGGTCTGCGCCTGCGGAAAGCCGCGATCGGGCGCGGGCTTGGCGGCGTGGATCAGGTCAGGAAATTTGATTGCGTCCTGGATGAAGAAGACCGGGATATTATTACCGACAATGTCCCAATTGCCTTCCTTGGTGTAGAGCTTGACGGCAAAACCGCGCACGTCGCGCGCGACGTCGGGCGACCCCTTGGACCCCGCGACGGTGGAGAAGCGCACAAAGGCCTCGGTCTTTTCGCCGACGCGCTGGAAAATGTCGGCGCGCGTGATGTCGGACAGGCTCTCGGTCAGTTCGAAATAGCCATGCGCGCCATAGCCGCGGGCGTGGACGACGCGCTCGGGAATCCGCTCATGGTCGAAATGAAAGATTTTTTCGCGAAAGTGAAAATCCTCCAGCAGCGTCGGGCCGCGCGCACCCTGTTTCAGGCTGTTCTGGTCGTCAGCGACCGGCACGCCTTGCGATGTCGTCAAAACTGCGCCGCCATCCTGCGCGGTCTGGTGCGTTTCGCCGCCCTGACCCTGTTCTTCCTGGAAGCTGTCCGACAGATCGGGCGCGGCATCCTTCCCCTTTTTGCCAGTAGGGGATGCATTGCTGCCTGTGTGCGTCGCCATGGAAATCGGTCTCCTGTGGTCGTCATGACCCTGCGACCACGAACCACCCGCGATGACCGATGTTTCCGACAAATGTTGCGATACTGATGGAGATTAGGAAGATTGTCCTTCCCGGTGGATCTGGAGGTACTGGTCAGGTCGTGACAGGCTTCACTCGCCAATAGGTCGCATAGCGTTCATGCGCGATGCGGTGATAGGGGATCAGGCGCACCGGCGCGCCATCCTCTGCCGGAATCGTGAATTCCAGCGGATCGTCGCCGGGCTTCACCTGCTCGGCCAGTCGCCTGGGATCGCCAGCAAGGACGGGGACCGCTACGGCTTCGTCATTATAGTCACCATATTTGCGTTCGTTGACGATGATGTCGGCGCCCGGGTCGAGCCCCTGCCGGCCCAGCGCGCCGGCCAGAACCAGCGGGCCATAGGTGAAGGCGACGATATCCGGCGCGGCCGGCGCGCTTTCCACGCCCGGCATCATGTCGAGGGTCAGTTCGACCCGGTCGCCATCCCGCCACAGCCGAGCGATTTCCAAAAAACGCCCCGGTGCGGTTGATCGCAGCACCTCCCGACCGTTGACGCGGACCGTTGCCGTACGGCTCCAGCGTGGGTGGCGCAGGTGCAGCGCGATCTCGACCGGCGCGCGCAATGTCCATTTCAAGCTGGTCGACGGCGTGTCGGGGAAAGATGTTGCCTGTTCCAGTCGCGCGCCTTTGTCCGCCCACTGGACGGCGGAGGGCACGAACAGGCTGACGTAAAGCGACCGGTCATCATGGAAATAAATGGAATCGCGATATTTGACGTGGTTTTCCATGCCAGTCCCGGTGCAGCACCAGAAACTGTCCTCAGGCGTGTGGTAGAGTTTCATATATCCCGGCCGCGCCCCCTGAAAATAAGTGGCCATGCCGCTGTCGGGGTCCTGCGAGGCGAGAATGCCATTATAAAGGGTGCGCTCGTAATAATCGGCATAGTCGGCCTGCGGATCCTGCATGAACAGCAGTCGCGCCAGTTTGAGCATATTATGCTGGCAGCAGGTTTCCGAACCCTTGGCCGAAAAGACATGGCTTTCAAAGTCAGCCATGGCGAAGAAATGTTCATTGTCGCCATGCCCCCCTGTGGCGAAGGACCGGGTGTGCGCGACCGTGCGAAAGAAGAAATCCGCCGCCTTCGCATAGCGATCGTCGCCGGTTTCTTCATAGACGCGCTGAAATCCCACGATCTTGGGCACTTGCGTATTGGCGTGCATGCCATCCAGCAAGTCCTTGCCCGCAACCAGCGGTTCCATCACCGCCTTGTGCGAAAAGCGCCGGGCGAGCGTGCGATGCTCCTCTTTCCCGGTCATGGCGTACAAGTCAGCGTAGATTTCGTTCATGCCGCCATGTTCGGTCGTCAGCATCGCTTCGAACTGCGCGTCGCTCAGCGGGCGTGTCGCAACGACACCCCAGTCGGCGAGGCGCAAGAGGACTTCGCGAGCCTCCCTGCTGTCGGCAAGGAGCGCCGCGTCGCGCAATCCGGCATAGATTTTGTGCAGCGTGTACCAGGGGACGCCAGTAATCGGTTCGCCATTGATATGCGCCGCGACCAGGGCGGGTCCATCGGGAAAGGCGCAGACAAGGCCCGAATGCGCGGCTTTCTGGCAAGCGGCCAGTTCGCTCGCGATATAGTCCAGGCGCTGTTTGAAGCGGCGGTCCCGCGTCGATCGGTAGGCCAGCGCGCAGGCGGACAGATAATGGCCCAGCGTATGCCCATGGCAGTTGATCTCTGCCCAGGTCGGTTCCGATTCCCATCCGCCATAGACCGGCGCCTTGGGCTTCAAGCCGGCATTGACCCGAAAATTATGCAGCATGCGGTCGGGCTGAAGCCGCAGCAGATAGGCCTCCGTCATGCGTTGGGCATGCAGGAACGGTCCATCGTTCAGGGTGACGTCGGCCATGTCGAACGGTTGGAGGGGAGCCGGTCGTACCGGGGCGGAAGGCGCGGCCTGCGCGAAAGTCGGCGCTGGAGAAAGCATCGTCGCGGCGCCGGCCATGACGGTCGCCGCGCCCGCGCTGCCCAACAGATCGCGCCGTGAAGGGCCAGTACAGGATGGGGTCTTGGGCACGGCTTCTCTCCTGTTGCCGGCGCCTGACCGCGCCATTTCCGAGACAATAGCTTATTACTCATACAAAATACAAGGTGACTGTCAGCCGATTTCGGGAGCGCGGAAGCAACAAGGCGAGGGTCGCATGTATTCGTATGCGCCCTTGCCTCGCCTGCGCGCCCATGTCAGCGCTAGGGGCAGGCGCAGGCGGCGCAAGGCCGGCCGCGGCGGGACGGGAAGGGGAAGGCATGGACAAGCCGCGTCAGGGCTTTGCCGGGCTGTGGAATATCAGCTTCGGATTTTTCGGCATCCAGATCGGCTTTGCGCTGCAAAATGCCAATATGAGCCGCGTCTTCCAGTCGCTGGGCTCCAGCATCGACGATCTGTCCGCGCTTTGGGTCGCCGCGCCTTTGACCGGCCTGCTGGTGCAGCCGGTGATCGGGCATTTGTCGGACCGCACATGGCTCGGGCGACTGGGGCGGCGGCGGCCCTATTTTCTGGCCGGCGCAATCCTGGCTGCGGTCGCGCTGCTAGCGATGCCGCAAAGCCAGGGTCTGTTGATGGCAGCGCTGCTGCTGTGGATGCTGGACGCCAGCCTCAATATCTCGATGGAGCCGTTCCGCGCCTTTGTCGGCGACATGCTAGGCAAGCATCAGCATGTGGCGGGCTATGCGGTGCAGACCGCGTTCATCGGCGCGGGCGCGGTAGTGGGGTCGCTGTTCCCCTATGCGCTCGATCATCTGGGCGTTTCCAATGTCGCGGCGGCGGGCGCCGTGCCCGATACGGTGCGCTACAGTTTCTGGGCGGGGGGCGTGGCGCTCTTTGGCGCGGTGCTCTGGACCGTGCTGACGACGCGCGAATATGCGCCCGAACAATTGCGCGGCTTTGACGGCGGGGGCGACGCGCCGGTCGGGCCCGACCTTGCCGGTCGCCGGATGACGCCATGCTGGGGCTGGATTACTACGGGCCTTTTGGTTGCGGGGTTGGTCAATGCCTGGAACATGGAAAAGGAAGTCTATCTTCTCGCCGCGCTATTGGCGGGCTATGGCCTTGCAAGCATGGGCGCGATTGCGTTGGCGCGTGCCGGTCGCGCCGACACGATGCTGGCGCATATCGTGGGCGATGTCGCCGCCATGCCGCCGATCATGCGACGGCTGGCGGTGATCCAGTTTTTCAGCTGGTCTGCGCTGTTCATCATGTGGATCCACACCACCCCGGTCGTTGCGCAATATATGTTCGGGTCGGCCGATCCGGCGAGCGCGGCCTATCAGGCGGGCGGTAACTGGGTGGGTGTCTTGTTTTCCGTCTATAACGGCGTGGCGGCGGTGGCGGCGCTGACGCTGCTGCCGGGGGTCGCGCGGCGGATCGGCCAGGCGAAGACCCACGCGCTGTGCCTGACCTTCGGGGCGGCCGGATTTGCGAGCTTTCTGGTTGTACGCGATCCCCATTGGCTGTTGCTGAGCGAAGTGGGCATCGGCGTCGCCTGGGCCTCCATCCTCGCCATGCCCTATGCCATGCTGGCGTCCAGCCTGCCGCCGTCCAAGATCGGCATTTACATGGGCTTGTTCAATATCTTCGTCGTATTGCCGCAATTGCTGGTCGCTACGGTCATGGGCTCGATCATGAAGGCGTTCTTCCCCGGCGCACCGATCTGGACAATGGCGTTCGCGGCCTTGACGCTCCTGATCGCAGCCGGAGCATCGCTGCGAGTCGCACCTATGGGGAAGGCGCGGATCATTTAATATCACCCAGAGGAGCGGCAATTTCCGTTACGGAAAGGGTTTCATTCCGCCACGATTGCAGATTTTGCAACCGTAACAAAGCCATTCGCACTTGCAGCAAAATCGATTTTGTATGAAAACGATCCTGCCTTTCAGGCATCCTCTCCTAAAACTTTCATGGGCTGATCTTCGGATCGGCCCTTTTTTTTCAAGATTTACCTGCTCGCTACGGCAGTCAGCGCGGGGGTGGTCCATCTGATTTCCCGGCGTGACGCGAGAAGGGACAAATAAGCTGATTGAGCCGCATGGCGTCCTGCGCGCCGGACGCGAACAGCGCGCAGAGCCAGTCCAGAAATCCTGCTATCCGAAGCATGATCCTCTCCACCATTTTCTTTGGCACCAATCATATCATAAGCCGTCCTCATGAAAAGCGGTGGAGCGCTGCGCGACGCAAATGATACGATCCGGTACGGACATGCGCGGATCTTTGCTTTAGGCTGGCATGCGCGTCATGTGTGGACAGCGATTTTATCGACAGTCTGCTGGAAAATATCTCCGTGGCCAGCGGACGGCGAAGTGGGCGCGGCCCCGCGCCCGCGCATGTCCGGCCTACCTACAAACGGGGGCCTCTCACTGATCAGCGCCGATGACGCGATAGAGCAGGACGCGATTGTTGACGAGCGCCAAATCTGTGGCGATCGCCGATTGCTGCGCGTTGTAGAGGGATCGCTGGCTGTTGAGCGCGGTCAGGAAGGTGTCGATGCCGGCGCGATAGCGTTGTTCGGCAAGGTCGTAGGCCCTGCTGCTGGCGATCACGAGCCGCCGTTGCGCCACCTGCTGCGCGTCGATCGTTCCGGCCCGCGCCAATCCGTCCGCCACTTCCTGAAATGCCGTTTGGATCGCCTTTTCATATTGCGCGAGATACAGGTCGCGCTGCGCTTTGCTATAGTCCAGATTGCCGCGGTTGGGGCCGCCGAAAATCGGCAGGCTCGCCGACGGGCTGGCGGACCAGCCGAATGCGTCGCTGCCGAACAGCGATGACAGGGCCGTACTCGCTACACCAATGGCCGACGTCAGGCTGATCGTCGGGAACATCGCCGCACGGGCCGCACCAACATCGGCATTGGCGGCCTTGAGTTGGTGCTCGGCTTGCAGCACGTCGGGCCGCTGGAGCAATATGTCCGACGACAGGCCGGCGGGTACGCGCGCGATGCCGGAGATCAGGCTGTCGAGCGACTGGGGTAGCAGCGCGTCCTCGACCGGTGCGCCAGCCAGCAGGTCCAGCGCGTTGCGATCCTGCGCCACCTGGGTCACGGTCGCCGCGACGTCGGACGCGGCCTGCTCGACGATGGTTTCGGCCTGATGTACGTCCAGCTTTCCGGCCAAACCGGCAGCATTAAGCGTTCGGGTGAGGTCGAGCGTCCGCTGCGCGCTGGCCTGGGTTTGCCGCGCCAGCGCCAGCAAATCCTGATCCGCCGCCAGCGTGGCATAGGCGCTGGCGGTTTCCGCGATCATCGCGATGCGCGTCGCGCGCGCGCCCTCCTCCGTCGCCAGATAGGATTCCAGCGCGGCCTGCGTCAGGCTGCGCACCCGGCCGAACAGGTCGATCTCGAACGCGCTGAAGCCGATGTCGGCGCTGTAATTGTCCAGGCGCGCGTCGTTGCGGTGGCTGATGCTGGCCCCAGCATCCGCGGTGATCGTCGGCAGCCGTGCTGCGCGCTGGACCCGATATTGCGCGCGGGCGGACTGCACATTGGCGATGGCCGCGCGCAGATCGCGGTTATTGGCGAGCGCCCGGTCGATGATGGTTCGCAAGCGGGCGTCCTGCACCAGCTGCGTCCAGGCAAGGCCTGCCTGCGCGCCGGCGGGCCGCGGGGCATAGGCTTCGCCCTGCGGCAATGTGGCGGGCACGGGCGCGGCCGGTCGCTCATAAGCGGGCGTCATCGAACATCCCGCCAGCATCAGCGCACTGATGCCGATCAGCACACGGGTCATGCCATGGCCTCCGTTCCAGCTGCGGGGCCAGCGGGCTTGTCCCTGCCGAACAAGCGCAGGATCGTCACGAAAAAGAGAGGCACGAGGAAAATCGCCAGCAGCGTCGCGGTCGTCATGCCGCCGATCACCGCCGTGCCGATGGCGACGCGGCTTTGCGCGCCGGCCCCTGTCGCGATCGCCAGCGGCACCACGCCCGCGATGAAGGCCAGGCTGGTCATCAGGATCGGGCGAAAGCGCAACCGCGCGGCCTCCAGCGCCGCGTCCCAGGCGTTTTTGCCCTGATGATGCGCAAGCTCGGCAAATTCGACGATCAGGATTGCATTCTTGGCGGCAAGGCCCATGGTGGTGAGCAGGCCGACCTGAAAGAAGATGTTGTTTTCCAGGCCCCGCGCCCAGACCGCGATGACCGCGCCGACCAGGCCCAGCGGGATGACGAGCAGCACCGCGAGCGGGATCGACCAGCTTTCATACAAGGCGGCAAGGCAGAGGAAGACGACGAGCACCGAGAGACCATAGAGCAAAGGCGCCTGCCCGCCTGACAGTTGTTCCTGATAGGACAGGCCGCTCCACGCATAGCTGGTGCCGGCGGGCAATTGTTTTTGCAATTCGACGATCCGGTCCATCGCTTCGCCCGAGCTGGCGCCTTGCGCGGCCTGACCTTGTATTTCGAAGGAAGGGAGGCCGTTGAAGCGCGAAACGGACGTCGGGCCCATCACCCAATGGGTGGCGGCAAAGGCGGAAAAGGGCACCATCTGCCCGGTCGCGCTCTGACGCACCATCCACTTGTCGAGATCGTCAGGCAATGCGCGATAGGGCGCGTCGGCCTGCATATAGACGCGCTTCACCCGCCCGCGATCGACAAAGTCGTTGATGTAAGTGCTGCCCCAGGCGGAAGAGAGCACATTGTCGACGCTGGATTGGGTGAGGCCCAGAACCGCCAGCTTTTCGGAGTCAATATCGACCTGAAGCTGCGGCGTATCCTCCAGCGTCGCGGCGCGCACGCCCGATAGGATCGGGTCGTTCGCTGCGGCGGCGATCAACTGGTTGCGCAGCGCCAGGAACCGGTCCCTGCTCAATCCACCGCTGTTCAATAGCTCGAAGGTGAAGCCGTTGGATTGGCC